>CAVABU010000007.1:0-34287 GCA_963586965.1 Gemmiger formicilis | reverse complement strand
TGGGAATACTCGGTACCATCCGTGCTTCCTTTGCCCTCTACAATACTCGCGAGGAGATAGATGCTCTGGTGGAAGGTGTAGAGCGCACGCGCAAGATGTTCTGATATGGCGTTACTACCGCATTACTATAATGGACTTGTTGAGGCAGGATGTGATGAGGCTGGCAGAGGATGTCTTGCTGGTAGCGTGTATGCTGCTGCGGTAATCCTCCCTGCAGACTATGACAATCCTGATCTCAATGATTCCAAACAGCTCACGCTAAAGAAGCGTCTCGCACTGCGCGAGCAGATACAGCGTGACGCAGTGGCATGGGCGGTAGGCATAGTTACACCGGAAGAGATAGACAGGTTAAATATCCTTCGGTCCAGTTTTCTTGCTATGCACCGAGCACTCAATCAACTGAAGGTGCGTCCCGAAGCAATCATTGTTGATGGCAACAGATTTGTGCCCTACAATGATATTCCTTATACAACAATAGTCAAAGGTGATGGTAAATACCAAGCGATAGCTGCGGCAAGCATTCTTGCCAAGACCTATCGTGATGACTATATGAAGCAGCTTGCACAAGAGTATCCCTATTATGACTGGGAACACAATGCAGGCTATCCCACAAAAAAACACCGTGACGGCATCCGCCTCCACGGTATCTCCCCTTATCATCGTAAAAGTTATAATTTGCTTGGCGACACCCAGCTCGAACTTGATTTCAAGTAACAGGGTGCTTCGTTGATTGGTACGGCGAGGGCGCCGTACCTCCTAAAGGGCAAAGCGAGGACGCTTCGCCTACTACTTTTTCTCCTTATATATAATCTTGTTGGCTCCCGACGTGATCTTCAGCGCTTCGGGATGGTCTTTTATGTAAGAGTCTATGTGACGTATGCGCTTATCATCGTATACCTCGTCCATGGCGATGAGAATGCCCGTCTCCTCCACATCACCAAAACCATAGTTGATGGCAGTGCCAAAGAGTTTCATGGTCGGAGAGAGATTCATGTAGGCATTGACGAGAGGTGGGATGTTGTATCCCATCTTGCGTATCTCTCTATTGAGAATCTTGTAGTCCTTACGGAAGTCATCCTCGCAGAAAAGGGCTTCAAATTCCTTCGGGTCATGCTCCAATTGCAATGGTTTGAGAGGAATGATGAGATTCTCCTTGTCATCGTAATGCTTCTTGAGGAAATACAGTATCATGTCACGTCCCTTGCGGATGTAAGATGGATACATGGTCATCTTGCCGAAGAAATATTTTAAGTCGGGGAAGATTACCGTCAGAGCAGCCACGCCGTCCCAAAGGTTGTCCAGCGCAAATATGCTCTTTGTGTTTAGACGCACATTCTGGTAGGCTAAGGACACGAAAGATCTGCCCAATTCAGCCGTCTGTGGCAAATACTCCTTGATAAACTTGTCGGAGAAGTGAAACATGTGACTTGTGGCGAGTATCGGTTGTCCGTTCTTGTCAAAGTCAGCATCCTTACCTAAGAAATAGCGGTAGCCACCGATTATCTCTTCTGCCTCAGGATTCCACACGATGAGTTGCTTATAGCAGTTTTCGCATGTGTCAAATACATCGATGTCCATGCTCTTGCCAGAGCCACCGCCCGCTGCACGAAAAGCCTCTTCGCGCAAGCGTCCTATCTCGCGCATCACATTGGGCGCTGTGTGTGCAGTGATGATGTAGATATTATTGTTGCTTCTGTTAGTCATGCGAAACTGCTTGTCGGGCGTGAGTTCGCTCTTGAGCAGCGCCTTGTCCACTGGCTGGATAATCGGTTCTTCCATATGTGTTTTTATCGTCTATAAGTCGTTTTTCTTTTTATCTTCTATTAGTCTTTTTTGTCGGTGAGTGCATACACTTTGTCGTAGACCCACTGTGCCCATTGGTTGCTTTTCTTTGTCTTGTCAAATGTGCTTACTGGGATGGGTTTGCCTATGGTGATGGTGAAAGTCTGGTGCTGGTTCTTATACAATTCGTCTGCAAGAAACAGTTGTGCATAATTAAACTTGAAGTGCATCCACTTGCATAAGTTTGCCACGTTGTAGAAGAAATTGGAGTTGCGTCCTTCAAAGTGTATGGGCACAATGTCGCGTCCCGTCTCTACGCTTTTCTTTATGAAGGTGCTTTTCCATGGTATATCCTTTATCACCTTGCCATACTTTCTTGAGCACAGCCCTGCAGGAAACATCACCACATGTTGCTTCTCTTGGAAAGTGGCTTTTATTACACCAGGGAAGTCGCGTCCGTTCTTTCCGTTCTTATTGATACCCACGCTGAGTGATGCCACTCCAGGAACATTCATCAGCAGGTCGTTTGACAAATACTTGAAATTGTCGTTGTATTTTGCGCCGATGATAGATCCTATAGCCACACCGTCGATGCCTCCAAGAGGATGGTTGGATACGAAAGTATATACTTTGCCGTCATCGGCAGGTGGCAGATTCTCCAAGCCCTTCACCTTAATCGTCACATCCAGATAGTCGATGGCGGCTTTAAGCCATGCCGACCCTTTGAGATCTTTTGCCTGGGCAAAGAATACATTGGCCCAATCCTGGTGTATGATGTGTTTCAGATAACAAATGACAAACCATGGCACGTAACGGGCTTTTCTGCCCATCTTGTCCTTGATTATCCCGTCGATGTCAAGCTTTAGTTCCAAAGGATATATATATTAAAATGTCAGTCTTCGTGCAAAGTTACTCAATTTTCTATTGCTTCATATTGCTTTACTCGCTTTTTTTACTGAAATGTCATGATTATTATCTGATGCAGGTCACTTTGCAACTTGTTTCGGGCTATGTGTAAAGTTCATCGAAGTTATGTCACAATCACTATCTCAAAGTTTGAGATAGTTATCCCAAAGCTTGAGATAGTTATCCCAAAGTTTGAGATAGTTGTCTCAAAGTTTGAGATAGTAGTTTGTAGTCAGCCTCGTGAGGTTTTACACCTATCTAAAAAGGAGTTGTAAGTGGGGTGGAATGTGTTTTCTTGATATCGTTTTGCTTATTTTCTATATCTCCAAAAATGTGAGGTGAATTCTTGGCTATAAGATATAAAAAGTATAATTTTGTAGATTGAACGAGGGTGTCCCGTCACATACAACTATACTATTTATGGTCAATACATCAGAAGTTTATCATGTGCCTGTTCTGTTAAAGGAGAGCATCGACGGACTCGACGTCCGTAAGGGTGGAGTGTATGTAGACGTCACCTTTGGAGGCGGTGGCCATTCACGTGAGATACTACGTCGCATTGACGAAGTGGGAGGTGGTCATCTCTACAGTTTCGACCAGGATGCTGACGCAGAGCGCAATGTGGAGCCACGTGATGGGTTTACCTTCGTGAGGAGCAATTTTCGCTATCTAAAGAACTGGATGCGCTACTATGGTGTGGAGCATATAGACGGACTGCTGGCAGACCTTGGTGTGTCAAGCCATCATTTCGATGACGAGACGCGAGGCTTTTCCTTTCGTTTTGATGCGCCTCTCGATATGCGCATGAATAAGCGAGGAGGCAAGACCGCTGCCGATATCGTCAATGAAGAGAGCGAAGAGCGACTTGCTGACATCTTCTATCTCTACGGTGAACTCAAGCAGTCGCGTCGTATAGCATCGCTCATTGCCAAAGCAAGAAGTCAGAAACCGATATTGACTACACAAGATTTTATCACCGTGTGCGAACCCGTTTTTATGCGTGAGCGCGAAAAGAAGGATATGGCGAAACTCTTTCAGGCTTTGCGCATAGAGGTTAACCATGAGATGGATGCCCTGCGTGATATGCTCAAGGCAGCCACCGACCTGCTTGCACCTGGAGGCAGGCTGTCGGTCATCACCTATCATTCGCTCGAAGACCGCCTGGTGAAGAATATCATGAAGACGGGCAATGTGGAAGGCAAGCGCCAGCAAGACTTCTTCGGTCGCATAGAGACACCGTTTGAACTTGTAAACAACAAGGTCATACTGCCTTCTTCAGAAGAGCAGGAGCGCAATCCCCGTTCACGTAGTGCTAAACTAAGAGTAGCCTTAAAGAAATGAAAGACAACGATAAGGAAGATAAAAAGGAAGACAAGAAGGACGAGTTGACGGCAGATGCCGTGCAGACGACTCCCGACACTAAGGAGGAGAAAGCGCCACAGGGGCCTTCGCTTAGCGAGATTATACGTGAGCGAGCCACTGAGGAAGATACTCCTTTGAGTAAGAATAACCTCTCGCTGAGGCAGATTCTTGGTGGCGACATCCTCTCTGCCGAGATAGTGCGCAAGCAGATATGGCTTTTCCTGCTGGTGACAGCCTTCCTCATAGTATATATTGCCGAAGGCTACAGTTATAAGAAATATGTGCTCGAGATAGACAAACTCACTGTGCAGTTGAAGGACGCCAAATACAAGGCACTCTCGTCAAAGAGCGAACTGACGGAGAAGACAAGGGAAAGCAAGATACTGGAGATGCTCAAGATAAACAAAGACACACTGTTGCAAATCTCAGGACGTCCTCCCTATATAGTAGAAGTGCCCGAATGACAAAAAGCAAGAAAGGAAAGTAATGAGCAAATTTGAGCATGAAAAAGTGATGCCCCGCTATATGTTTTTCATCGTCTTGATGTCATTAGCGGCTATAGCGGCTGTGGTCAAGGCGGGATACGTCATGACAGCCCAGCGTGGCTATTGGCTTGAGGTGTCTGACAGGGTGAAGCGAGACAGTGTGCCCGTGCCTCCGGTGCGTGGCAATATCTTGAGTTGCGACGGCCAACTGTTGGCAAGTTCGTTACCAGAATACCGCCTCTTCGTGGACTTCAAGGCGATGCATGACTCCAAGACAGACACACTGTGGGCGGAGAAAGAAGACTCCATATGCAAGGGCTTGCATCGTGTATTTCCTGATAAGACAGCAGAGGAGTTTCGTGATCTTCTTCGCAAGGCTAAGGCTACTCAGTCACGTCGTTGCTCATTGTGGCCAAGGCGAGTCAACTATAGCACATACTCCATGGTGAGGAGTTTGCCTATCTTTAGACTAAAGCCAAATAGTGGCGGATTCTACACCGAAAACTATAATGCGAGAAAGCGTCCTTACGGTTCGATAGCGGCGCGTACCATCGGCGATATGTTTGGTGCCAAGGATACCGCCCGTTGCGGTCTTGAGTTGTCATACGACTCCCTCCTGCGTGGACAGGATGGCATCATGCATAGACGTAGGGTGCTCAATAAGTTTCTTTCCATCGTCGACGCTCCAGCCATCAATGGCGCAGACCTCGTGACCACCATCAATGTGGATATGCAGGACCTGGCAGAGCGTGCGCTTGTGGAGGAACTCAAAGAGCCGACCGTCAATGGCGAGATGGGTGTGGCAATACTTATGGAGGTGAAGACTGGCGACATCAAGGCCATCGTCAATATGACTAAATGTGAGGACGGAGAATACCGCGAGGTGGTAAACTCCGCCATCAACTATCGTTGTGAACCGGGTTCGGTCTTCAAACCGGCATCCATCATGGTGGCTCTCGACGACGGCGTGTGTGACACGAGTCAGATTATCCACACTGGAGGCGGTGTCATGGAGATGCACTCACGATTTATGCGTGACCATAACTGGAGGACACAAGGCGGATATGGCGACATCAATGTGGCACGATCCCTGGAGGTGAGTAGTAATATCGGTGTGAGTTGGATCATAGACCATTACTATGGTAAGAATCCCGAGAAATATATCGACGGCCTCTATCGCGTCGGCATGCATGAAGACCTCAAACTCCCACTCGTGGGATACAATCGCCCCATCATACGCTATCCCAAGCGCAATCCGAGCGGTGGAGTGGAGGACAAGACCATGTTGCCATGGATGAGTATCGGATATGGCACACAGATAGCACCTATCAATACGCTGACATTCTATAATGCCATAGCCAACAACGGCCGTATGGTGAAACCACGCTTTGTCAAGGCCGTCATGAAGGACGGAGTGACACTTGCGGAGTATCCAGTGGAAGAACTCAAGGCAAAGATATGCAAGGAGTCCACGCTGAAGACCATGCAGACCATACTGCGTCATGTGGTCAGCCAGGGACTGGGCAAGAAGGCTGGTAGCAAACTCTTCCAAGTGTCGGGCAAGACAGGTACGGCTCAGGTGTCAAAGGGTAAGAGCGGATACAAGAGCGGCACGGTGGGCTATTGGCTCAGTTTTGCAGGCTATTTCCCCTCTGACAATCCACGTTACTCTTGCATCGTCTGCATAAAGAAATGGGGACTGCCGGCATCAGGCGGTGGCATGAGTGGAGTGGTATTCCGCAAGATAGCGGAAGGCGTCATGGCACAAGACTTAAAACTTGACATCAGCGATGCTCATGAAGACGACTCCGACCCAGTGCCTGGCGTGATGCGAGGCAATATCCTTGCCACCGACTATGTGCTGTCCAACCTCGGATTTAAGTGTCGTGAGGGATGGAATGGCTCCTATGCTTCTGGCAATCCTATATGGGGCACAGGATTTAAGTCTGCTGGCAATGCTGTGACACTCAAGCGTGAGCGCCAGTATGGCAAGAGTGTGGTGCCTGACGTGAAAGGCATGGGAGCACGTGATGCAGTGTTCCTGCTGGAGAGTCGTGGCGTGAAAGTGAAAATCAATGGGCGTGGCAAAGTGCTCAAGCAAAGCCTTGCCCCAGGCAATAGAATAAAGAAAGGCGATGTGTGCATCCTCTCTCTCGGAGTGCACGCAGATGCATGATAAAAATAACGATAGATTATGAATTTGTCAGAATTACTTAAGAATGTTTCGCCGGTGGAGACTGTCGGCCAGACAGAGAAGGAGATTACGGGCGTGAGCATCGACTCAAGACTCGTGAAGGATGGACACCTGTTTATAGCCATGAAGGGCACTCAGGTCGACGGTCACAAGTATATCCCTAAGGCCATAGAACTCGGAGCCACTGCCATCGTTCTCGAGGATATGCCGGAGGAAAAGACCGACGGAGTGACATATATAAAGGTGGAGAGCACTGAGGATGCATCGGGCAAGGTGGCAACGGCATTCTATGGCTATCCTTCGGAGAAACTCCAGTTGGTGGGTGTCACTGGTACCAATGGCAAGACTACCATCGCTACATTATTATATAATATGTTTCGTAAGATGGGCCACAAGTGCGGACTGCTTTCCACGGTATGCAATTACATCGATGGCGAGGCTGTGCCTGCAGACCACACCACTCCAGACCCTATCGAACTCAACTATCTGCTCTCACGCATGGTGGAGGCTGGTTGCGAGTATGCATTCATGGAGTGCTCATCACATGCCATACACCAGAAGCGCATAGGCGGACTGAAATTTCGTGGTGGCATATTCACCAATCTTACGCGCGACCATTTGGACTATCATAAGACATTTGAGAACTATCGCGATGCCAAGAAGGCATTCTTTGATATGCTCGGCAAGGATGCATTTGCTGTGACCAATGCTGATGACAAGAATGGTATGTTTATGGTGCAAAACTGCAAGGCGAAGGTCTTGACTTATAGCACACGCTCTATGGCAGACCACAAGGCACGCATACTGGAATGCCACTTCGAAGGCATGTATCTCGATATTGATGGCAAGGAAGTGGGAGTGCAGTTTATTGGCAAGTTTAATGTCAGCAATCTGCTCGCCGTATACTCTGCCGCTGTGGAACTCGGCAAGACTCCCGACGAGGTGCTTCTCGTGCTGAGCACACTCAAGAGTGTCAGCGGTCGACTCGAACCCGTGAGAAGCTCCAAGGGCGTGACTGCTGTGGTGGACTATGCACATACGCCTGATGCCATAGTCAATGTCATCCAGGCACTGCGTGATGTGATGAATGGCAAGGGACAGTTGATCACCGTGTGCGGATGCGGTGGCAACCGTGACAAGGGCAAGCGTCCGATAATGGCACGCGATGCTGTGACTGCCAGCGACAAGGTGATACTCACCTCCGACAATCCAAGAAAGGAAGACCCAGAGGCTATCCTCGATGATATGGAGGCAGGACTTACACCCGATCAGCAGAAGTCTGTGCTCAGAATCACTGACCGCCGTCAGGCCATACGCACTGCCGTGGCAATAGCGCAGAAGGGAGATGTCATCCTCATAGCAGGCAAGGGACACGAAGACTATCAGATCATCGGCGATGTGAAGCATCACTTTGATGATCGTGAGGAAGTGCGTGCCGCATTTGGAGAGTAATCGTTGCAGTCAACCACCAATAAATAGAATATAGAAGATGTTATACTATATTTTCAGATTTCTTGAGCAGTTTGGCATTTCCGGTTCACACCTATGGGGCTACATCTCATTCCGCTCATTGCTCGCACTGATACTCTCGCTCATCATCTCGGCATGGTTTGGTGAGAAGTTTATCAAGTTTATGAAGCGTCGTCAGATCACCGAGACGGCACGTGATGCCAAGATAGATCCCTTCGGCACCAAGAAAATAGGAGTGCCCACGATGGGAGGTATCATCATCATAGTGTCGATACTCGTGCCAGTGCTATTGCTCGGCAGACTGCGCAACATATACCTTATCCTTATGATTGTCACCACCGTATGGCTTGGATTCCTTGGTGGCATGGATGACTTTATCAAGATATTCCGCAAGAATAAGGAGGGACTCAAGGGCAAATACAAGATTATCGGTCAGATAGGTGTGGGATTCATCGTGGGACTCACCCTGTGGGCTTCACCCGACGTGAAGCAAGTGGACAGAGTGCAGACGGAGACGGCAGTGGTCGCTGACAATGCTTCTGCTGGCAAGGACGGAGGCGAGAAATACGTCTATAAGACACGTCTGGAGAAATCCTTGAAGACCACCATACCTTTCGTCAAGTCGCACAATCTTGATTACTCCAAGGTGATGAAGTTTGTGGGCGAGCATTATGTGGCGGCCGGATGGATACTCTTTGTGATAATGACCATCTTCGTGGTGACGGCAGTGAGCAATGGAGCCAACCTCAATGACGGTATGGACGGTATGTGTGCCGGCAATAGTGCCATCATCGGCGTGGCACTTGGCATATTGGCATATGTCAGCAGTCACGTGGAGTTTGCCTCTTACCTTAATATTATGTATATCCCAGGTACTGAGGAACTTGTGGTATTTATGTGTGCCTTTGTCGGTGCCATGATAGGTTTCCTGTGGTATAATGCCTATCCAGCCCAGGTGTTTATGGGCGACACAGGATCGCTCACCATCGGTGGCATCATCGGTGTGGGCGCCATCATTATCCATAAGGAACTCCTGTTGCCTATACTCTGCGGAGTATTCTTCGTGGAGAGTCTTAGCGTCATGTTGCAGGTGTATTATTACAAGATGGGTAAGCGTCGAGGAGTAAAGCAGCGACTCTTCCGCCGCACACCTATTCATGATGCTTATCGCACTCAGAACGAGCAGTTGGACCCTGAGTGTAAGTATGTGTTCAAGGGTTCGGGACGTGTTTTCCATGAGTCAAAGATAACCGTGCGTTTCTGGATAACGACACTGATACTTGCCGCATTGGCAATAATAACACTGAAGATACGATGAAAAGAATTGCGATATTGGGCGCCGGCGAGAGTGGCGTAGGTGCAGCCATCCTGGCAAAGAAGGAAGGCTATGATGTCTTTGTGTCAGACATGGGCAAGGTGAAGGAAAAATACCAGACCATGCTCGATAATCACGGCATAGCATGGGAAGAAGGACACCACACGGAGGAGAAGATACTCCTTGCAGATGAGGTCATGAAGAGTCCAGGTATCCCCGACACGGCACCGATGGTGCAGAAACTCATAGCCAAGGGCACTCCGATACTCTCAGAGATAGAGTTTTGTAGTCGTTACACCAAGGGCAAGATGATATGCATTACTGGTAGCAACGGCAAGACTACGACCACGACCCTCATACACTACATCATGAAGCAGGCTGGCAAGAATGTGGGACTAGGTGGCAATATCGGTCGGTCGCTCGCACTGCAGATAGCAGAGGATGACAAGGAGTGGTATGTGGTGGAACTCAGTTCATTCCAACTCGACAACTGTTTTCGCTTCCGTGCCGACATCGGTGTGTTGATGAATATCACCGCTGATCATCTCGACCGCTATGAGTTTGAGATGCAACATTATGTGGATTCCAAGATGCGTATCATCCAGAATCAGACTCCGCAAGATAAGTTTATATACTGGACTGGCGACCAATATATCGGTAAGGAACTCGAGAGACGTCAGCGTGGAGAGACTATTCCACCCACGACACCTTCATCGCGTGAAGCCACACCAGGACATCCCACGTTGTGCCCATTCTCTGATGAAGACTTTGAAGCACTCGGACTTGAGTTTAGTCTGCCTGGACAGCACAACAAGCGCAATGCCCTCGCAGCATATCATGCCACCAAGGCGGCAGGTGTCGATGAGGCAGTGATAAGAGACTGCTTGAAGCACTTCCCAGGTGTGGAACACCGCCTGGAGTTTGTCGCAGACAAGTATGGCGTGCGCTATATCAACGACTCTAAGGCCACCAATGTGGACGCTTGCAATGTGGCACTCGAAGCTATGACGCGCCCCACGGTGCTTATCGTCGGTGGTAAGGATAAAGGCAACGACTACAGCCAGATAGCCTCGCTTGTCAAGGAAAAATGCCGTGGACTAGTCTATCTCGGAGCCGACAATGCCAAGCTCCATGCCAGTTTTGACGCCCTCGGTCTGCCAGTGGCTGACACCCACTCGATGAAAGACTGCGTGGTGGCATGCAAGGCGATGGCGCAAGAAGGAGATGTGGTGCTATTGAGTCCATGTTGCGCAAGTTTTGACCTCTTCAAGAATATGGAAGACAGAGGCGACCAGTTTAAGACATTGGTAAAGGAATTGTAATTAACTTAAGTTTATGATTTGATATGTTACGAGCACACTAAGGTGACTAATAGTAGGCGAAGCGTCCTCGCTTTGCCCATTAGGAGGTACGGCGCCCTCGCCGTACCACGCAAAGGAATAGAGGATGTTAGTCTTGCATATTCATAAATTTGAGATTTCAATAATTAACTGTAATATACTTCGTAGCACTAATAATGAATAAATCACTTGGAAACCTGTTTAAAGGAGATAAGGTGGTGTGGATGATATTCTTCTTCCTCTGCATCATCAGTGTTGTCGAGGTATTCTCGGCATCATCGACGCTGACCTTCAGAGGCGCCAGTTATTGGTCGCCTGTGATTAAGCATGGCGGCATCCTTCTGCTTGGACTCTTCTGCATGATAGTGACACTCAATATCAAGTGCAAATACTTCAAATTGATGACTCCATTCTTCATCATCCTATCGGTGCTGATGCTTGTATGGGTGCTATTGGCAGGTCAAGCCACCAATGATGCATCGAGATGGGTCAACTTCTTCGGAATACAGTTTCAGCCATCAGAGATTGCCAAGGGCACGATGGTGCTTGCTACTGCGCAGATACTCAGTGCCACGCAGACAGAAAATGGTGCTGATAAACATGCCTTCTGGTGGATACTCTCAGTATGTGGTGGCATGATATTCCTCATAGCACTGGAGAATTTCTCCACCGCAGCGCTCATCTGTTGCATACTATTCATGATGATGGTAATCGGTCGTGTGCCCATGCGTCAGTTGGGTGGACTGATGAGCGTGGTGGCAGTGGCAGCCGTGATAGGCTTCTCCGCCATCATGATAGTGGGCGACACCAAGGATGCACAACAGAAACCAAGTGAAGACAATACTGAGGTAGTGGCTGACAATGCACAAAAGGAAAAGAAATCGGGAGTGGGCTACAAAATGTTTCACCGTGCTTCGCTATGGAAACAACGTGTTCTCGACTTTACCGACAATAAGGAAGTGCCACCAGACTCCGTAGACATTACGGGTAAGGGCGCGCAGGTGGCTTACTCCAAGATTGCCATAGCATCATCAGGATTGGTGGGTGTGGGACCAGGCAACTCTGAGGTGCGCGACTTTCTTTCTCAGGCGTTCTCGGACTTTATCTATGCCATTGTGATAGAAGAACTTGGTCTGCTAGGAGCAGCCTTTGTGGCATTCCTCTATATAGTGTTGCTACTCCGCGCCGCCGTCATAGCCAAGAGGTGTGAGAATACATTCCCAGCCTTCCTTGTCATGGGACTTGCCTTGATGCTTGTTACCCAGGCCATGATGAATATGTGGGTGGCTGTGGGACTTGCGCCTGTGACAGGTCAGCCGTTGCCACTTGTGAGTAAGGGCGGTACATCTACAGTCATCAACTGCATCTACATAGGTGCTATCCTTAGCATAAGCCGTTCTGCCAAGAAGCGCACCACCTGACATCGTCAGAGGCGGTGTCGGTTGTACTCGGGAAAACGCTTTGCAAATCAGTAAAGTGATTATAGTATTTAAGTAGTATAAAATTGTATATCAAACATTCGGGGAAGTTTATTTTTTTTATTACTTTTGCCAAATAAAGTTTGGTGAACAGACATTCGAATGGATAAAGAACTTAGGATAATCATAAGCGGAGGCGGTACGGGAGGACATATATTCCCTGCTGTTTCCATAGCTAATGCCATAAAAGCAAAGCGTCCAGATGCTAAAATCCTCTTCGTGGGAGCAGAAGGACGCATGGAGATGCAGCGTGTGCCCGCTGCAGGATATGAGATTGTGGGTTTGCCAGTGCGCGGACTCATACGCCCATTGTATAGTCTGAAAAATATCGGCGTGATGCTCGACTATCTGAAGAGCAAGCGCAAGATAAGGAAAACCATACGCGAATTTCATCCCAACGCAGCCGTTGGAGTGGGCGGATATGCTTCTGCCCCGACACTCAATGCTGCCTCGTCGATGGGCATCCCATGTCTTATTCAGGAACAAAACTCCTACGCTGGCGTGACCAATAAGTCCCTGGCAAAGAAGGCAAGCAAGATATGCGTGGCTTATGAGGGTATGGAGCGATTCTTTCCGAAAGATCGCATAATGCTCACGGGTAATCCTGTGCGACAAGGATTGCTCAATCCTTCGCTTGACAAGGAGACTTGCGCCTCGCATTTCGGTTTTACATCTACCAAACCATTAGTGCTCATCATCGGCGGTAGCCTTGGAGCACGCACTGTCAATAGGAGCGTGCTTGAGAATCTTGATCTTATAGCATCGTCAGAGGTGCAGTTTGTGTGGCAGACGGGAAAGTATTACAGTAAAGCCATAGCAGAGGAACTCGAGAAGAAAGGCAAGCCGTCTAATCTATACGTCACTGACTTTGTGTCGGCAATGGATGAGGCTTATTGTGCCGCTGACCTTGTGGTGTCGCGTGCGGGAGCAAGTAGTATCAGCGAACTGTGTCTGCTTGGAAAGCCGTCCATACTCGTGCCTTCGCCCAATGTGGCAGAAGACCATCAGACGCATAATGCGATGGCTCTTGTCAATAAAGATGCTGCCCTACTGGTGAAGGATGCCGAAGCAGAGAAAAAACTCATCCCGCTGGCGCTACAGATAGTGGCAGACCCAGAGCGTCTCGCCGTCCTTGGCAAGAATGCTAAGTCGATGGCATTCGCAAACTCCGCTGACGTGATAGCTGACGAAGTATTGAAACTTGCAGAATAAGAAAAACATGGAACTGAAAGATATAAAGGCTGTATATTTCGTAGGTGCCGGCGGTATCGGCATGAGTGCTATAGCACGCTATTTCATAAGCAAAGGAATGGTCGTGGCTGGCTATGATAAGACACCGTCAGAACTTACACATAAGTTGGAGAAGGAGGGCATGCTTATACACTATGAGGAGAATGTGGACCTCATACCACAGGCATGTCGCGATGTGCAGTCATGCCTTGTCATCTACACTCCGGCTATACCGCAGGAACATAAGGAATTGGTGTACTTCCGTGAAGGAGGTTTTGTAGTGGAGAAGCGAGCACAGGTGCTTGGCACACTCACACGCTCCCACAAGGGACTGTGCGTGGCAGGTACTCACGGTAAGACCACCACATCGACCATCTGCGCACATATCATGCACCAAAGCCATCTTGACTGCAATGCATTCCTCGGTGGCATTTCCAAGAACTATGGCACCAACTACATACTCTCGCCAGAGAGTGATTTTGTGGTGATAGAGGCTGACGAGTTTGACCGCTCTTTCCATTGGTTGCGCCCATGGATGAGCGTCATCACAAGTTCTGACCCTGACCACCTTGACATCTATGGCACCAAGGAAGCCTATCTCGAGAGTTTCCGCCACTACACCACACTTATCCAACCAGGTGGTGCGCTCATCATCCGTAAGGGCCTAGAGATGAAGGCTGACGTGCAACCAGGGGTAAAGGTGTATGAGTATAGCCGCGATGAAGGTGATTTCCATGCGGAGAACATCAAGATAGACAATGGTAAGATAACGTTCGACTTTGTGTCTCCTGTAGAGCGCATTGACGGCGTAGACCTCGGACAACCTATTCCCATCAATATCGAAAATAGTGTTGCTGCTATGGCGATGGCACAGCTAAATGGTTGTACTGCTGAGGAGATAAAGTATGGTATCAAGACATTCAAGGGTGTGGATCGTCGCTTTGACTTCAAGATCAAGGACGACCGACATGTGCTCGTGTCGGATTATGCCCACCACCCTAAGGAAATCTATCAGAGTGCAAAGAGCATGCGCGAACTCTATAAAGACCGCAAGATAACAGCCATCTTCCAGCCACACCTCTATACTCGTACGCGTGACTTCTATCGTGATTTTGCCTCGGCGCTGAGCCAGTTGGATGAGGTGATACTCTGCGATATATATCCCGCACGCGAGAAACCTATAGAGGGGGTGACCAGCAAACTCATCTATGACAATCTTGCTGAAGGTGTGGAGAAGAGCATGATAAAGACATCTGATGTGCTCAGTCTGGTGAAAGAGAGAGATTTTGACGTTTTGGTGATTCTCGGTGCAGGTGATCTGGACAATTATGTGCCAGAGATAGCCCGCTTGATAGAAGAGAAATAATATTATAGGAAAGATGCGTGCAAAGAAAGCCGTATTGATATTTGCGGACGTATGCTTGGCAGCCTATTTGGTAGTTGCTTTCTCAGCCTTTGATGAGCCTGAGTATGAGAAGCGTATGTGTACGGATGTCAATATCACCGTGGCAGATGCCACCACCAACGGCTTCATTACCAGCCAGGAAGTGCAGGCAAGACTTAAGGAATTGCACCTCTATCCGAAAGGAAGGTCGCTCGCGGGCGTGAGTTGTCGCAAGATAGAGGACGCACTGCTTGCCACTCCTTTTGTGCGCACGGCAGAATGTTATAAGGATGAGGCTGGCGTGGTGAATGTGAGCATCACGCAGAGGCTTCCTGTGGTGAGGATAAAGTCTGTCAATAGCGATGACTTCTATATCGATGACCGCGACTGCATCATGCCAAATAGCAAGTATACGTCTGACTTGATAATAGCAACAGGCTACATCAGTCGCTCGTATGCCACACAGTATGTGTCGCCACTGGCACGCAAACTTATGTCGGATGACTTTTGCAGAAACCTGTTTCAGCAAATCAATATCACTCGCGACCTCGGTGTGGAACTCGTGCCACGCATCGGTGACAACGTGATATATCTCGGTCATCTGCCTGTGAGCAATGTCAAGACCGAGCGCGCAGACCTCATAAATGCGTTCGTGGAGAAGAAGATGAGACGACTTGAGGCCTTCTATAAATACGGACTACCTGTGGCAGGATGGAACAAGTATTCGGAGATAAGTCTCGAATTTGATAATCAAATCATATGTAAACGTACCGACGAAGACGGTATCTGACAAACAACAAGCAATAAACAGAAAACACGATAAGAGTATGGCAAAGGAATTCATTGTAGCAATTGAACTTGGGTCATCTAAGGTTACCGGCATCGCCGGAAGGAAGAATCTTGACGGTAGCATCACAGTGCTGGCAGTAGTACAAGAGAGTTCTTCCTCATATATACGTCGAGGTGTAATCTACAACCTTGACAAGACAATGCTGGCGCTGATAAATGTGAGAAAGCGCCTCGAGGCTGCCTTGCAGACCAAGATACAGCAAGTGTATGTGGGTGTGGGAGGACAGAGCATCATCGGAGTGAGGAATGTCATCGTGAAGGATATGCTTCACGAGACTGTTGTCACCCAGGAGATGGTCAACGAACTGATGGATACCAACCGCAACATGGACTATCCTGACAAGGAGATACTCGATGCCATCACCCTGGAATACAAGGTGGATTCGCAGTTGCAGGCTGACCCTGTGGGCATACAGTGCTCACATCTTGAGGGCAACTTCCTCAATATCTTGTGGCGTAAGACGTTCTATCGCAATCTCAATAAATGCTTCAATGAGGCTGGCATACAGATAGCAGAGATGTATCTCGCTCCGTTGGCCCTCGCCGAAAGTGTGCTGACAGAGTCGGAGCGCCGTTCGGGTTGCGTGCTCGTTGATATGGGTGCCGACACCACCACGGTGTCTGTATATTATAAGAATGTGTTGCGTCATCTTGCCGTGATACCTCTTGGTAGTGCTAATGTCACACGCGACATCGCCACACTGCAGATAGATGAGGCTGAAGCAGAGCGACTGAAAATAAAGTATGGTTGTGCCTACACCGAGAACTCAGAGATAGACAATACTCTCGAATATACTATCGATGCTGACCGCAAGGTGGAAAGTCGCAAACTGATAGAAATCGTAGAGGCCCGCATTGAAGAGATAGTGGAGAACGTATGGTTTCAGGTGCCTTCGGAGTTTTCTGACAAACTCCTTGGTGGCATAATCCTGACTGGTGGTGGTGCAAATATCAAGAAGATAGACAAGGCGTTTGCCAACCATACTCGTATTGAGAAGATACGTATTGCTAAGACTGTCAATCAGACCATCGACTCTGTGAAACCAGAGATTACTGCCAATGACTGTCGCATGAATACGGTCATCGGATTGCTGGCTAAGGGTGATATGAATTGTGCTGGCGATGAATTCAGCAATGACATCTTTGAGTCTGCTGGAAGAAACCAGGATGACCACGATGCTTCCAACTTGCACCCAGGACGCACTCAGACCGAACTCGGTAAGGGTAAGGTGCAGACTGAGGCTGAAAAGCAACGCGAGGAGGAAGAGGCTCGTCGTAAACGTGAGGAGGAAGAAGAACAGAAACGCATTGAGGCAGAGCGCCAGGCTGAAGAGGAACGTCGCATAAAGCGTGAGAATAGTTTCTGGCACAAGACTCTCAAGATGTTTAAGAAGTTTGCTAATGACGCCATCTCCGCTGAGGAATAATCCTAAGTGCGGGAAGCAATAGCAAAGAGACGAAAACTATAGATTGTGAAACAAGTTATATAAACAACAAGAGATATATGAGTGACAACAATATTATAGGCGATATGCTCGATTTCGGTGAACCAGATCGTCCGAAGAGCATCATAAAGGTTATTGGTGTAGGCGGTGGCGGTGGCAACGCTGTCAACCATATGTATAGCGAAGGCATTCATGATGTGTCGTTCGTGCTGTGCAATACAGATAATCAGGCACTCAACGACTCGCCTGTACCTGTACACCTGCAACTCGGCAAAGAAGGTCTTGGTGCCGGCAACCGTCCAGCAAAGGCCCGCGAGGCTGCCGAAGAGAGCATCGAAGATATCAAGCATATGCTCGATGACGGTACGAAGATGGCATTCATCACTGCTGGTATGGGTGGTGGTACTGGTACAGGTGCCGCTCCTGTTATAGCACGTGTGAGCAAGGAACTCGGAATCCTCACCGTGGGTATCGTTACCATACCATTCCGTTTTGAGGGCGACCGTAAGATAGATCAGGCACTCGATGGAGTGGAGGAGATGTCAAAACATGTGGACGCTCTGCTTGTCATCAACAATGAGCGCCTACGTGAGATATATCCTGAACTGACCGTGCTCGATGCCTTCGGTCGTGCTGACGACACTCTGAGCGTGGCAGCAAAGAGCATCGCAGAGATTATTACCAATCATGGTCTCATCAACCTTGACTTCAATGACGTGAAGACTGTGCTCAAGGATGGTGGTGTGGCTATCATGTCTACTGGCTATGGTGAAGGCGAAGGACGTGTGAAGAAGGCTATCGATGATGCACTCAACTCACCATTGCTCAATGACAATGATATATTCAATTCGCGCAAGATACTTCTCAGCATCAACTTCTGCAATGAGAAGGATGACAACTCTGGTCTGATGATGGATGAGATGAATGATGTCAATGACTTCATGGCTAAGTTTGATAATGACTTTGAGATAAAGTGGGGACTTGGCACTGACCCAGAACTGGGTAAGAAGGTGAAGGTGACAATCCTCGCCACAGGATTTGGTCTTGATAATGTCGATGGCATGAACATGCACATGGACAAGAAATACACCCAGGCCGAACTTGATCGTCGTGCCGAGGAGGAAGAGAAGAAAGCGGAACTGACTGCACGACGTGGTCGCTATTATTCCAATGATGGAGCGAGCACCCACTACAAACGTCGTCCACATATCTTCCTGTTCCGTCCAGAGTATCTTGACAATGAGGATGTCATCTATGCAGTAGAAAACACTCCTACCTACAAGCGTACAAAGAAGACTCTCGAGGATATCCGTTGCCAGGCAAATGGTGAAAAGCCAGAGGCATCAGAGCAACCTACCTCACCTCAAGAGCCTTCGCAGACGATAATCAACTTTAATTGATATTTCTCTTAGGGAAATCTATCTGATAAAAAAGGCACGGCGATTACGTCGTGCCTTTTTTTGTTGGTAATTTACACCAGATATTGTACTTCTCTATTTTTTTGCTATCTTTGCGGTATTAATTAAACGAAAAGCTTATGCCTGAGATATTAAGGATGTTCGGAATGCGTTTTTATTTCTATTCACGTGAGCATGAACCAATACATGTCCACGTGAAAAATACAGATGGTAAAGCAAAGTTTGAGATGACGGATGATGCTGTAGTCCTTGTATATAACAAAGGATTGAAAAACAAAGATCTTAGAGCAGCGGAGATGGTTCTTGAAGAGAATCACGACTTGGCTATAGCTAAATGGAAAGAATATTTTGGTAGTAGCATAGAAGAAGGAGGCGAAAATGAAGATTAATAGAATTTGGTTTACTGACGACCGTATTTATGGCGAAACAGATGACGGAAGAGAGTTGTGGCAATCTTTGCTGTATTATAAGCGTTTAAGAAATGCTACTCATGAGCAACGTGAAGATTATGAGATGGATGATGAGGGAATTTATTGGCCATCTATAGATGAAGATATCTCTTTTGAAAGTTTTGAATATGAAAATCCAGAGCCCAAAGGTATTTCCTTGCTTTTCTTGTCTCATCCTGAACTAAATGCTATTGAGATAGGTAAACGTTTAGGTATTAGTCGGGGTGTTATGACTCAGTATGTGAATGGCACGAAGAAACCTTCATTGGAGTGCGAACATAAAATTATACAAGAAATAAGGAGTGTAGCTGGTGAATTGCAGTTAACTAAATATTGAACTTTCTGATTTAATAGGAGGTACGATGCCCCAGCCGTACCATCTCAAAGGAGAATATTTCGAATAGCGAGTGGTACAGCGAGGACGCTTCGCCTACTATGATAAAACTGCCGTAAAATTAGTGATAATATTCAATATATGTGTTGTATTGAATAAAAAAGTACGCATTTTATTCAATACAACACTTGAAATGATTATTTCCCGTCAAAGGCATACCCTTGTCTATAATCATTTGTTGACTTGTTATCCATTTGACGCTTTTGCATGATATTTGATATCTTTTTGGTATATTTATTACAATTCTAATGCGAATTGTTCTTAGTTTCGTTGATTTTGTTTACTTTTGCCGACGAAATAACCATATTGTGGATGAATATAATGAGATTTAGGTCTATTTTGGTGTCCTTGCTACTCGTCGTGGCAGGACAGACAATGGCGCAATCGCCTGGTGTGATAGGCGGTGTCATCACTGACGAAGCAGGAGAACCTGTAGTCGGTGCTTATGTGCAGTTGAAAGGCTCTAATGAAGGTGTCGTCACCGATGTTGACGGCCGTTTCACCTTTCCAAAGGCAAAGAAGGGAGAGACCCTTGTAGTGAAGTACATCGGTATGGAGACCCAGACGGTGAAAGCCAATTCGCAGATGAAGGTGCGCCTGGTGTCGTCTGACCAGAAACTCGACGAAGTGCTCGTCGTAGCCTTCGGTCAGCAGAAGAAATCCAGTTTTACGGGTTCTGCTGGAGTTGTGAAGAGCGATGTACTTGAGAAGAAGCAACTCACCAACGTGTTTAGCGGACTCCAGGGTGAGATTGCAGGTGTGCAGATGACCAACACATCTGGCGACCCTACGTCTACACCTTCGTTTGCTATCCGTGGTTTTAGTTCCATCAATGCTGGCACGAGTCCACTCATCATTGTGGACGGTGCTCCTTATGACGGAGGATGGAACAACCTCAATCCTAATGATGTGGAGAGCATCACTGTGCTCAAGGATGCTGCCAGCAATGCCCTCTATGGTGCGCGTGGTGCCAACGGTGTCATCATGATTACCACAAAGCAAGGCAAGGCAGACCGCTCGGTCATCACTTTTGATGCAAAGTGGAGTGCCAATAGTCGTGCCACTGTGGAGTATGATCGCATCACAGATCCTGCACAGTATTACGAGACTTTTTACAAAGCCCTATATAATTATAATGTACGCGACAAGAACATGTCGGCATACGATGCTCATGTAGCAGCCAACAATACCCTCGGTTCTTCGAGCGATGTCGGTGGACTTGGATATATCGTCTATACAGTGCCCGATGGTGAATACCTCATCGGTACCAATGGACGTCTGAATCCTAATGCCACACTCGGCAACCGTGTGATGAATAACGGTCAGGTATACACCTTGACTCCTGATGACTGGGTGAAGGAAGCTTTCCGCACAGGACTGCGTCAAGAGTATAACTTCAGCGTGAATGGTGGCGGTTCGAAGTCCACATTCTATGCTTCACTTGGCTACCTCAACAATCAGGGTATCGTCTACAACTCCGACTTCGAGCGCTATACAGGTCGCATTAAGGCTGACTATCAAGCACGCAAGTGGTTGAAGGTGGGAGGCAACATCAACTATACCCACACTGATCAGAATGATGTGTCTTCTGGTAGCCAGACCGTATTTGATATGACCACCAACTATGGTCCTATCTATCCAGTCTATCTCCGCGATGGCGAGGGCAACATCATGACCGACAGCAATGGCAAGATGTATGACTATGGTGACGGCACAAATGGCGCACAGCGTCCTGCAAATCTTGATCCAGGCCGTAATTTCATGCAGGCTGACAAACTAAATACCAATAGCACATACACCAATGTGTTTACCCTCAATGGTTTTGCAGATATTACTCCTATGGAGGGACTGAAGATCAATCTTAATGGTACAGTCACCGACAATGAGTGGCACACCACCAGTACCATCAATCCTTTCTATGGTAGCACCGCTACAACATATCCTGGCGGATATGTCTACAAGGCTGCCTACCAGACCTACACACTCAACTTCCAGCAGATTGTGAACTACAGCAAGCAGTTTGGTAAGCACAATGTGACTGGCATGATAGGTCATGAAAACTATAAATACAAGTATAGCTATCTCACTGGTGACAAGCAGAATATGTTCTCTTACTTCGGTTCGCAGGAACTCAATGGTGCCGTGAAGGAAATATCTGCCAGCAGCAATACCACCGATTACAATACTGAAGGATATTTCGCACGTGCGATGTATGACTACGATAGCAAATACTATCTCCAGGCATCCTATCGTCGTGACGCTTCCTCACGTTTCCATCCAGACCATCGCTGGGGTAACTTCTACTCCGTAGGTGGTGCATGGATAATGAGCAAGGAGAGCTGGTTTGACGTGTCATGGATAGACATGCTCAAGCTTAAAGCTTCTTGGGGACAGCAGGGTAACGATAATATCGGTAACTTCCGATATACTGACACCTACTATCTGACCAACTTCAATGGTGAGGTGAGCCTTGTGCAGAGCACTGTCGGCAATAAGAACATCACTTGGGAGACCAATAGCAACTTTAATGTCGGCGTGGAGTTTGACATTCTCAAGGGTCGTATCTCTGGTAGCGTGGAGTACTTCAGTCGTAAGACCACTGACATGCTTACCTTCGTGAGTGTGCCTATGTCTGGCGGTTACGCTGGTTCTTATGAGAACGTGGGCGATATGCTCAACCGCGGTGTGGAGTTTGACCTTCACTTCACGCCAGTGCGCACTAAGGATTTCAACTGGACAATCAATGTCAATGCCACACACTATAAGAATAAGGTGACAAAACTTAATGAAGAGAATAAGGGTAACCTGCTTGCTGGTCATCCTGGATATGTCAATGGCAACTACTTCGTGGGTGAGGGACTTCCTCTGCACACCTTCCGTCTGAAGAAGTATGCTGGCGTCACAGCCGATGGCGCATCTTCATGGTATGTGCTTGACGAGGCTACAGGCGAGTTGACCACTACCACACAGGCGACTAAGGCATCTTACTTCAACTGCGGCACCTCTGACCCTGACCTCTATGGAGGTATCAATACTACATTGAGTTATAAAGGTATTGACCTCTCCGTGACACTCAACTATAGTCTTGGTGGCAAGGCTATAGACTGGGGCTACCAGACCTTGATGAAGAATCCTTCGACTGGTGTCACTGGTTTTGCTATCCACAAGGACATGCTCAATGCATGGTCGGAGACAAATACGTCAACCGATATCCCTCGCTTCCAGTATGCAGTGAAGGATAACGACACAAGCTCAAACGCTATATCCGACCGTTTCATCCTGAATGCCTCGACACTTACTCTACAGAACATCAACCTGGGTTACAACTTCCCAAGAAACCTCGTGCAAAGACTGGGATTCTCTAATGTGAAGGTGTACGTTTCTGGCGACAACCTCTACTATTGGAGCAAGCGCAAGGGCTTCGATCCACGTAGCAGTTTCACTGGTAGCGCCACTTCCACGGGCTATTCACAGGCACGCACCATCACGGGCGGCATCACACTGCAGTTCTAAAGAGAATGTGGATGAAAGAAACGAAAGTTGAATCAATAAAATAATGACTCCGACAATGAAAACAAATATAAGACATATCATGATGGCACTTGGCGTCAGCTTCGTCCTCGGCAGCGTGACAAGCTGTATCGAGGAGGTGACACCAAAGGATGTAGCCACACCAGATGTGATCAACTCGTCAAGTTCTTCGCTCCAGTATCTGACCAACAGTCTGCCAGCATTCCTTACCACTTGGGATACCTACGGCTCATCAGGCAACCTCTATGACTGGGGGTACCCTTGTCAGATATACATGCGTGAAGTGTTTGGCGAAGACTTCCCTGCCAGCGACAATGGCTACAATTACTGGTCTTACTATGAGGACGCCTCGTCACTGCGCTACTCTTATTATTATCCATACTATTACTATTATTCATTCGTGAAGAACTGTAATAATGTGATAAGCGTGGCATCGTCAAGTTCTTCGTCAGATGCGAAACCTTATCTTGGTCAGGGCCTTGGCTATCGTGCCATGCTCTATCTCGACCTTGCACGCCTCTATGAATATCGCAAGACTGGCGTGGCAAGTCTCGACCAGGAGGCAGAACAGCTCGGAAGCTATGGCATCACAGTGCCTATCGTGACAGAGACGATGACAAAGACCGAACTGGCAAACAATCCTTGTGCGCCTTTCTACACCATGTATCGCTTCATCATGCATGACCTCGATGAGGCTGAGACTTGCCTCAGTGGTTACACTCGCAGCAACAAGGCTTACATGGATCAGTCGGTGATATATGGACTGAAGACTCGTCTGTGGCTTACCATCGCCAGTCGTGTGGACCAGAGTGCTGAAGACCTCGCCAAGATGAAGGAGGCTGATAGCAATACTGACGGTTATGGTGTGCTCGGTATCACCGATGCCAACTACTGCTACGCCAAGGCTGCAGAGTATGCGCTCAAGGCTATGGACGGCTACAAACCTCTCACAAAGGATGAGTGGACCAATACCAAGACTGGATTCAATACTGCTAATGACTCATGGATATGGGGTACGCTCATCAATAGCAAGGAGCAGATTAATACCAGTTACTGGAATACATATCTCGGATATATGGCCTCAGAACCAGAGTGGGGTATGTGTAATAGCAAATATAAAGGATACCGCTGCATAAGCAAGGCCCTCTTTGACAAGATAGACAAGAGCGATTGGCGTAAGCACAGTTGGGTGGCTCCAGACGATGCTGGACTGAAAATAGTGCCTGCGGGCTATGAGACACAACTTGTGGACTCTGCATGGAGCAAGTTGCCTGCTTACTGCAACTTGAAGTTCCGTCCAGGTAGTGGCGAACTGAAAACTCTCGAGACAGGCCTTATCGCCTCTATGCCACTCATGCGCTATGAGGAGATGATGTTTGACTATATCGAGGCCATAGCACATACTGGTGGTGTGGCAGAGGCTAAGACACTGCTCGCTGGTTTTATCAATGACAGTCGCTATACTGACGGTTCCTACAAGTGCACTGCCACTGACATGGACTCATTTATCACCGAACTGATGGTGCAGCGCCGTATCGAACTCTGGGGTGAGGGCATAGTATTCTTCGACTACAAACGACTCAACCTGCCAGTGACACGCTCTTACACTGATAGCAACTATGCTTCCAATCTCCAGCTCAATTCCTATAAGGGATATGTGGCACCTTGGATGAACTACATGCTACCTGAGACAGAGAAGGACATGAACCCTGCTGTCATCATCGGTCCTAACCCATCGGGAGCTATCGCCGCAGAGTAAGACTTTCGTGACAAGAACTTTTAGAAATGACAACGACAATGAAAAAGTTACATACATTATTATATATACTGCTCGTCGGTGTCGGTGCCTTAGCACTGGGATCATGTAGCACAAGTGATGATTACGAGCGTGCCCCAAAGGTGGCTGAGGGCGTGATATCGGCTTATTTCCCCAATAGCAATGAGGCATCCACGGTGATATCTCCTGATCAGTATGCCGAGGCTCCAGCAGACACCATCGTCGTATCCCGTAAGTCTACGGCGGGTGCTGCCACTGTGCCAGTCATAGTGGACTATGCTGACTCTGTATTTGATATTCCTTCTCAGGTGGAGTTCAAGGACGGAGAGTCTGAGGCTACACTCGTGGTGAAATATCTCAATATGGAGAAATACAAGGAGTACAAATATTCGATGCGTCTCGATGAGGCTTACACCAATCCTTATACCATAGTGGACGGTTCCACAGTGTTTAATTACACGGTGATGATTTCCACATGGGAGAAGGTCGTTGACGGCATGCAGGTGTACTTCAATGAAGAAGTGGTGCCTACGACTACTTCCGATGTATATCACCTTGAGGGTGTCAACCGCTTCTATATAGAAAACTTCCTCGGTTCGGGTGTAAATCTCACCTTTAAGATTATCCCATCTGATGAGAATGGTAATTTCTCTGAAGACAACTTCGATGCCAGCGATATGAGTACATGGACAGGTAGTATAGTGCCAGAGAGCAACTACTATCAGGAGTATGATAGTGACTATGACTACTACTACTGGTGGCTATTGACAGATGACAATGACTATGCAGCATGGACCATCGACGGATATGCGCATGGCGGTCTTAGTGGTATCAACTTCATGAAGGACGAGTCTTCCGATAATTACGGTTCGATAGACATGAACGGAGTGTCGGGCACAAGCGCTGGTTTCCTCTACTCTTACATATATTATACGGATGAGACCAACTCTGGCGGTTGGGTGTCAGTCTATCTTTATATAGACCCAAGCGATATCCCTGCAGACATACTTGAGAAATATAAAAAATAACAGACAATATGATGAAACATCTGACTAAAACATATAGGATGGGCATGCTGCTCGTTGTGGCATTGTTCCTATCGATAGGTCTTGCCTCGTGTGGCGAAGATAAGACAGTGGCTACGACCCCTCTGGATTCTCCTGCAGTAGTGAATGGAGGTAAGACGGTGAGTACTCTTTCCTTTAGTTGGGACAAGGTGGCAGGAGCGACACAGTATGCCTGCGAACTCTTTACCGCCGATGGGAAATATGTGTGTGGCAATGTTGTCACTGCGACAAATTTCAATGCTACAGGACTCTCTGCCAACACGGAGTATGTGCTCAAGGTGTGGGCTTACGGTCCTCTTGGTGGTGACAAGTCGACATCGCCTACTGTGGAACTCAAGACCTCTACCAATGACTATACACAGTTGACCAAGGTGACGGGTGTCACCTCTGGTTCGGCTTCGGGTGTGGTGACCATTACATGGCCTGAGGTGGAGAATGCTACAAGCTATAAGTATGTCATCTATGATTCGAGCAACAATGTCATCCTCTCTGACGAGACTTCTACAAATAGTTTCTCCGAGACGCTTGACTATGGCAAATACACTGCGAGCCTCATTGCATGTAGCAGTGACGAGAACTTCTCC
Source organism: Gemmiger formicilis (assembly GCA_963586965.1). Classification (GTDB taxonomy): domain Bacteria; phylum Bacteroidota; class Bacteroidia; order Bacteroidales; family Bacteroidaceae; genus Prevotella. The sequence continues at coordinate 7,827 of CAVABU010000007.1, read as the reverse complement.
GACTCCGAACCAATCACATTCCAGTTTGAGTCATCGATAGGTGAACTGTGGCGCCGTAAGGGTACATACACCATTGATGCCCTCAACCAGAGTTTCGAAGCTGAAATCGTGGCTTATGCCGATGGCTCATATGAGATATTCAGTCCTTATGGCGACGAGAATTATTCTCTCAAGTTTAAGAAAGATCCTTCGTCCGACACTCAGATAATCATCACAAATGTAGATGCCGACAGCTATAACTACTATAACTTCTGGGTTTCTGCATCCTACTGGTCTGCCGCATATTGCAAGAGTGGATACTCTCAGTTGACAGGTGATGCCGATGGCGGTGAAGTGTACTTCTGGAGTTACCTCTATGATGCAAGCAACAATTCCGTAGGCAGTGGCTATGATGATTTCGTATGGGGTGGCGAAGAGGAAACAGGTGACGAGATACCTTCTGATTGCAAGTCTGAGGTGGCACCACTGCTCTCCACCACATGGTGGCAGTATGCACCTTACAACAACCTCACCCCGACACTCGATGACGGCTCGCATGCGGCTACGGGCTGTATGGCTACGGCACTGGCACAGATAATGAATTATTACAAGTATCCTGCGACATATGCTGATGGCACTACCATTGACTGGGATAACATGTTGCCTACTTACACTGGCGTGGACTACACCGAGGCACAGGGCACTGCTGTGGCTACGCTTATGCTCAAGATAGGCGAGGCTGTCAATATGAAGTATGGTGCCTCAAGTACATCTTACGCCAGCGCTGTGGAGCGTGGCATACCTTCAGCCTTCGGATATAAGGTGAAATACTATGGCTATCGTGATTCGCCCACAGAGAAGGATTCGGCAAAGTGGAAGAGCGTCATCTTCCATGAGTTGAGCGCTGGTCATCCTGTCCTCTATGGTGGTACGTCATACAAGAACGGTACTGACAAAGCATTCTCTCACGCTTTCGTTATCGATGGCTACAATGCCCAGGGCTTCGTGCATGTCAACTACGGTTTTGGTGGCAACGGCGATGCATGGGTGACCATCGACAAGATGTCAATGACAGGTGTCTCTGGTTGGCTTGACGAGAACTTTGACACATATCAGACCCTCACCGTCATACATCAACCATCAGATGGTGACATCAATTATGACCTGTAAGATATAAGTAGGAAAATATATGCAAGCCCCGACACTCTCTCCAGTGTCGGGGCTTACTTTTTAGTAGTTGCAGCGTCCTCGCTGCAACCCAGCAAAGGCGCAAGCCATAGGAGGTACGGCGCCCTCGCCGTACCACTCAAGGAAGTTTATTTCTCTATATTGGATTCTTGTTTGCGATGGTACGGCGAGGTCGCCGTACCTCCTGCTTTACCACTTCTTACTTGAAGGGCAAAGCGAGGACGCTTCGCCTACTATAAATCCATTGCTTAGTAGTTGCAGCGTCCCCGCTGCAACCCAGCAAAAGCGCAAGCCATAGGAGGTACGGCGCCCCCGCCGTACCTCCTACTTTACCACTTCTTACTTGAGGGGCAAAGCGAGGACGCTTCGCCTACTATAAATCCATTGCTTAGTAGTTGCAGCGTCCTCGCTGCAACCCAACAAAGGCACAAGCCATAGGAGGTACGGCGCCCTCGTTGTACCACTCAAGTGAGTTTATTTCGCCAACGAATATAGTTAGAAAAGGGGAAAGAGATGATTTTCGTCTTTGGATAAGATAGCTCCTATGACCGCACACCAGCTGGTGTGCGCTTGCACAGCAGCTGGTGTGCGACTGCATAGCACGTGCTGTGCGCTCGTCGCTCGGCTGTTGTGCGATTAAATTATTATGATTCCGCAAACAATTCTTTGAGCACGGCAAAGGATTTCAGTTCGGGGAAGTTGGGTAGATGCAGGCGGTAGTATTCCATTATAGTCTCAGCGCATCTGTTGCGCTCATGCCTTGACATCTTTAGCATGTGCATGGTGGAGAAGGAAAGACGCGAGAGGAGTTTCACTATGTCGGCATCAGCAGGCTTCAGCGCTCTTGCACTCATGTGCGCAGCCAAGTCAAAAGTGCCTCCGGCGAGGTCAAACCAGCTTCCTCGGCTATAACTGTCAGTATTCGGATATATGCCAACAAACTTCGACAACTTGGTCATGAATATGATGTGGAAGTTGGAATATCCGTCCTTCGCCGCATCAAGCCACTCGATGCTCTGCACTATGTAGTCAAATAGCGCATAATCCTTCTGCTCATTCTTTAGTGCATGCCACAGAAACTCTGCCAGAAACATCGATATCGACATCTTATATGGGTTGAAGGCGATGTCTGTGGCAGGATAACTGATGCGTGCGCTCTTTATAGGATAGATGTCACTCTTGGGTTTAGCGTCAAACTCCACCTCGATGATGTTAAGCGGTTGGAAACAGTTGACGAATGAGCCCCTCCTACGCTTTGATGATGACGTGGAGAGAGTCACCATGCCATATTCGCGCGTGAAGGCATTCACGAATATTTTCGTCTCTCCATACTTTAGTGTATTTAGTACTATAGCCTCAGAAGTGGTCATCATAATACGTGCAAAATTACAAAAACCAACATTTTACACCAAAAAAGTTTGATAAAATTTGGTGGGTTGCAGTAAAAGTCGTACCTTTGCAACCGCAAAACTAAGCGATGGTCCCTTCGTCTATCGGTTAGGACGAGAGATTTTCATTCTCTAAAGAGGAGTTCGACTCTCCTAGGGACTACAATCTGTCATCTCGCAGAGGATGCGATGTATAGCAAGTTGGCCAATTGGTTTTAAGCTTGATCAGGTGGCAGAGGATTATTGTTAATCCGCCAAAGGGCAATCTTAGGATGCAAGACCCATAGGCTTATTTCAACTTTTTAATTTAATCAAACAAAATGGCAAACCACAAAGGTTCTTTGAAGAGAATTCGTCAGGACAAGACTAAGAATCTTCACAACAGGTATTACGCTAAGACAATGCGTAACGCAGTGCGCAAGTTGCGTGCAATCACAGACAAAGAAGAGGCTCTGAAGCTCTATCCTTCAGTACAGAAGATGGTAGATAAGCTCGCTAAGATCAATGTTATTCACAAGAATAAGGCTGCAAACATTAAGTCTGGTCTTGCAAAGCATATCAATAGCCTTTAAATCATATATTGGATAATAAAACGTTGGCTTATCATGACAAAGAAAGAATATATAAGTCCGTCAGTGGAGACTATGGTCATAGAGACTATGTCTATGTGTGCTGCGACTACCACTCCTGAATCTCCTAAGAGTATTAGCGTTGGTGATTATAGCTCAGCTACTGATAATGATAAACCATCTGTAGAAGATGGCAATATATTTGCGGAGTAAGTCAAGTCAAGGATTTTTATCCAAGAAAAGATAAAAGCTACGTTCATTTATTAGAGCGTAGCTTTTTTGTTGCTATCACATATAGTATTTTATTGCTTTTTAAGTACGAGATATTTCCCTATCTGATGATTTTTTGTTATCTTTGCATGGATATATAAACAATTGAAATGGAAGAAAATCTGAATAGCGAGAGCGCAGGAAAAAGCTACACTGGTAGTAGTATTCAGGTGCTCGAAGGTTTGGAGGCTGTGCGCAAGCGTCCAGCCATGTATATCGGAGATATCAGCGAGAAAGGTCTTCATCATCTTGTCAACGAGACTGTCGACAACTCTATCGATGAGGCGATGGCTGGTTTCTGTACCGACATAGAGGTGACAATCAATGAGGATAACTCTATCACCGTGGAGGATAATGGTCGTGGTATACCTGTAGACGAGCATCCTAAGATGCACAAGTCTGCTCTTGAGGTCGTCATGACAGTGCTCCATGCTGGTGGTAAGTTTGATAAGGGTTCTTACAAGGTCTCTGGTGGTCTTCACGGTGTAGGTGTGAGTTGTGTGAACGCGTTGTCCACACACATGATATCACAAGTCTATCGTGACGGCAAGATTTATCAGCAGGAATACGAGAAGGGAAAACCTCTCTATCCAGTGAAGGTGGTAGGTGAGACCACAAAGCGTGGTACACGCCAGCAGTTCTGGCCTGACGGTTCGATATTTACCACGACAGTATATCAGTGGGATATCGTCTCACGTCGTATGCGTGAGTTGGCATTCCTCAATGCCGGTATCAAGATTACCCTCACTGACCTGCGTCCTGATGCAGATGGCAAGACCCGCACCGAGGTCTTTCATGCACAGGATGGTCTGAAGGAGTTTGTGCGCTATGTGGATCGTCACCGCACACACCTCTTTGATGATGTCATCTATCTCAAGACAGAGAAGCAAGGTGTGCCCATCGAAGTCGCTATCATGTATAACACTGATTATAGCGACAATGTGCACTCCTATGTCAACAATATCAATACTATCGATGGTGGTACTCACCTACAGGGATTCCGCACCGCACTTACACGCACGCTGAAGGCATATGCAGAGAATGACCCTGTGATATCAAAGCAGATAGAGAAGGCGAAGATAGAGATCTCTGGTGAGGACTTCCGTGAAGGTCTTACTGCCGTCATCTCTGTGAAGGTGGCAGAACCACAGTTTGAGGGTCAGACCAAGGCTAAGCTCGGTAATACCGAGGTGGCTGGTGCTGTGCAGCAAGCAGTGGGCGAGGCACTCAGCAACTATCTCGAGGAGCATCCAGGCGAGGCAAAGCTCATCTGTGACAAGGTGGTGCTCGCAGCTACGGCGCGTATCAATGCAAGAAAGGCTCGTGAGAGTGTGCAGCGCAAGAACTTCATGACTGGTGGTGGACTGCCAGGCAAGTTGGCTGACTGCTCTAATAAAGATCCTAAGACATCAGAGATATTCCTCGTCGAGGGAGACTCCGCAGGTGGTTCGGCTAAGCAGGGACGTGACCGCTACACACAGGCGATACTTCCTCTCCGCGGTAAGATCCTCAATGTGGAGAAGGTGCAGTGGCACAGAGTATTCGAGGCAGAGTCAGTGATGAATATCATTCAGAGCATCGGAGTGCGCTTCGGTGTGGAGGGTGAAGACTCTAAGGAAGCAAACATAGAGAAGCTCCGCTACGACAAGATTATCATCATGACCGATGCCGATGTCGATGGTTCACACATCGACACTCTGATTATGACACTCTTCTATCGCTTCATGCCACGTGTCATCCAGGAAGGCCACCTGTATATAGCCACACCTCCTCTCTACATGTGCAAATATAAGAAGATAGAGGAATACTGCTACACTGACCAGCAACGCCAGATGTTTATCGATAAATACGCATCTGGTGACGAGGGCGCAGTGCATACACAGCGCTACAAAGGTCTTGGTGAGATGAATCCCGAGCAACTCTGGGACACCACTATGAATCCTGAGACACGTCTGCTCAAGCAGGTCACCATAGAGAATGCAGCTGAGGCTGACGAGATATTCTCCATGCTTATGGGTGATGATGTGGAACCACGTCGTGTGTTCATAGAGCAGAATGCTACATATGCCAACATCGATGCATAACAAGCAGATACTACTTATAATAATATTACAACTTGCAAGCCTCCTGAACGTAAGCGCTCAGGGGGCTTTGTGTTCATGGCTGTCACCAAGATGTGTGGAGAGTGGCAGACAGTATCTTTTTCGTCGCACCTTTCTGCCAGTGATGGATATAGATGAGGCATTTGTGAGTGTGACATCGCATGGCGGTTTTCGCCTTTATGTCAATGGTAGGGTAGTGCTGTCGGTGTATGAACCGACCAACAGTGACGGCTACACACTTGATGTCAGCGACTATATGCGCAATGACTCCAATGTCATCGCCCTATGGTGTGCCCCAGATATCAGTCAAGGACTACATGAGAAGGAGGATGGAATGTTTGCTTTGCATTTTCATGGCAGAGATGTGTTGGGTAGACAGTTTAGTTATAGTTCTGATTCCACTTGGTTGTGTGCACCTTCCAATGCTATGTCGACATCAGATGGTGAGATAGTCAATGCCTTGGAATATATGTCCGACTGGAGTGCAAGCACCCTGCCAATGCCGATGAATTGGAGCAATGCTGAGACAGTGTCAGATGAGTGGATAGAGTCAAAGCCGTTATGCTTTGACAAGAGTCTTCCTAACTATAAGATGACGATTCGGAAGGTATCGTCATTTGATGTGGACAATGATGACAAGACCGTCACCTATAATTTCAGTCATGCCTTTTGGGGTACATGTCGCGTCACGGTGCGCAATGCGAAGAAAGGAGAGCGGATATGGATTGACGGTTCGGAGTATGTGTGTCGTGGTGAACTCGATGAGCAGTTTATCGGCAAGTTTGTGTGTCGTGGCATACGCAAGGTTGTCATCACAGGCGATGACAAGTTTCGTAGGTCGCACGTTGTAAAGGTTGAGGGAATCGCTATAAATTACCCTGCTTAGTCAATTCCTCTGCCACTTGCTCCAGTTCGGCATACCAATCAGCACCAAACCTGCGTGTCAGCGGTTCCTTCAGAAACTTATATACAGGCATATCTATCTCCTTACCCTTCGCACGGGCATCACGACAGATATCCCATTTGTGATAGTTGAGTCCTATCAGTCCGTTGGCCATCTTCTTCTCCCTGATAGGATAGAGACTGCAACTGATAGGCTTGCAGAAGTTGCTCTTCCCTTCCCTGTATGCAGACTCCAGCGCGCATAGACAACAGTCTTTTATGGTCTCGCCGTCACATTCCAAGTCCTTGTAGCAAGTAAACACGCAGTCCTTACCATTGACGATACTCGTCACGAGATCGCCGTCGCGGTCATTATAGACCACACCCTGACGCTCTATCACTGACTGTGCTGATGCCGACAGACCGCTCCACACGATGTCTGCCGACTGCTCTATGTCTGCTATCTCGTCAAAGTCTACAGGCGCGCCAGCATCACCCTCGATGCAACATTCACCCTTGCACTTGCTTAGGTCACAACAGAATTTCTCTGTAATAATGTCTGTTGACAACAAGACGTTGCCTATTTCAAGTATCATCCGTAAGTTTCTTTTTTATGTGTTATTTGTGTTACCACTCAATGGGGGCAAGGCCGTTGGAGATAAGATACTCATTGCAACGAGTGAAATGGTGATTGCCAAACCATCCGCCCCTGTTTGCTGACAATGGTGATGGATGCACCGACTCCAGTATGAGATGTCTGCTTGTGTCTATGAGACTCTTCTTGCTTCTGGCATAACCGCCCCATAGGATGAATACCACGTGCTCTTTATTGTCGGATATGGCTTTTATCACAGCGTCAGTAAACTCTTCCCAACCCTGCTTCTGATGCGATCCAGCCTGATGCTCACGCACTGTCAGCGTGGCGTTGAGAAGCATCACACCTTGCTCTGCCCATCTGCGTAGCGATCCGTTGTATCTTCTTGTGCCCATTCCCATTGCCACCTGCGACAGTTCTGGCACGTTGCCCGTGTCAGCCTTCACCTCCTTGAATATGTTTATGAGTGAAGGAGGCAGTTCCATACCATCCTTTACGGAGAAGCACAATCCTTCTGCCTGACCTGGGCCATGATAAGGGTCTTGCCCGATGATGACCACCCTCACCTTGTCAAACGGACAAAGGTTGAAGGCATTGAATATCTCCTTGGCAGGAGGGTAACACCTATGGAAAGAGTATTCCTGGTGAACAAAATCAGTGAGTTTGACAAAGTAATCCTTGTCAAACTCACTGTTAAGTATATCAGCCCATGAAGGGTGAATATCCACTTTCATCTCTTTGTCGACCTTTTGCAGTAATAGCCGCTTAGTCGCAAATGAGGTTCTCGCCAGTCATGTCAGCTGGCTGCTCCAAGCCCATGATGTGGAGGATGGAAGGAGCCACGTCTGCCAAGC
>CAVABU010000006.1:0-34604 GCA_963586965.1 Gemmiger formicilis | reverse complement strand
GACCCATTAAAGAATCCTACGAATCAGAGAAGAGCAAACGCATCGTTTTTGACGACGAACTTCCTAAATGGAATTATCTCATTAGATGCTCTTGATTACAGATTTTCTGCGCAAGTTATTTTTTTAACATTACTAAGTGGAAGATGCGAAACGGAAAGTATTCCCTGAAGGAACAACAATGTTGTCCCTCCAGGTATAACCATTGCAAGAATGTCATATAAAGGAATTTTTGATGTAAAATCCATCTTTCGTTATGACCCTATAGTTGAACTTATGCAGTTTTTTAATTTAAATGAAAGGTTATAGGGACTGCGTAATGTGTTCTAACCTCAGTCCCGCTTTGTTTGCCTGGCTTCCATTTAGGCATACCTCTTACTATTCGTAAAGCTTCTCTGTCCAAACTTGTGTCAATAGAACGAACGACCTCAGCATTACTTATGCTTCCGTCTTTTTCTACAATAAATCTTACGATAACTTTTCCCTGAACACCATTCTCCTGCGCTACGACAGGATACTTCACATTCTTGGAGAGGTATTCCATGAGAACTTGGTTGCCACCGGGGAATGAAGGCATTTGTTCTACAACATCGAAGAACTTTTCAATATCATCATCAGTCTGACTGATTGTCTCTTCATTCGGTAAAGACTCATTGCCTTCGTACCTAAATTTATACTTACACCTTACGTTAAGTCCTGCATAGGTGGCAGGCTTAAACTTAAGCAGACTAAGGCATCGTTCTAATTCTTTTGCCACAGCTGATGATTCCGGTGCTTTTGTAAACTTAATGTTTGTAACATTACCGTGTTCATCTATTACACAATCCACCTCAGTTCCATTCAACTTATATAAGATATTAGGAATTGTACTTTTAGCTTGAATGAACTCTTCGTCAGTAGAGAAGCCTCCATTATCAGTTTCCGGAAGTTGATACACTTCATCTAGTTCATTAGGATTAGTTATTCTACAATCTGCCATGTTTTTGTCATAAATATATCCATGCCAGATTTTACATCCTCTGGGCATCCATGAAAATTCTATGCGAGAAGGACCATAGCCTATCATTTGCTCTATTACGCCTTTAATTTTATAATACACATTGCGTTTATCTCCTGTGGCATTTTCAATAACATATGCATCTTGTAGTACTCCATGTTCCCATTTTTCATACTGTACATTAGTAGCAGAAGCTTTCCATAAGCCGTCTGGTAATCCGTTTTCGTCCGTTTGCCCTGTAAAAGTGCAACCTTCTGGCAACTTTCCCGAAATAGTCCCTATTGGGGCGCCATTTCTGAAAGTTCCCTTAAATGCTTCTTCTGTAGCGTTTCTCACCACTTTTGAATATTCATAAGTACCGTTAACTAAACCATTAGAATAATTGACTTTCAGTTGTTCTGTTGCCAATTTACTCTTCTTTACAAAAATCCACAACCCATTTTTCAAGTTGTTATGAAACTTTCCTTCAATTTTATAGTAGTCAACATTTGGCTTAAAGACTCTTGAAAAACTGAAATTGCCTTCGTATATACGAGTACCATCATCTGCATCTTTATACGTGTATGTCGCCTTTCCTGGCGTATCATCTACAGTGTAGACTCCAGAATAGGTTTTCAGTCCCTGTGCATTCATGGTCACGCACATGCAGAAGAGCATGGCTATACAACATAAAAACTTGATTTGCTTTTGCCTTGTACGTGTCTTGTTAGTAGAAAGAATTCTTAGCCTTCCCATAGGTTCGTATGTTTGTGTCCTATGGCTCCTATCAGGACTGTTGATTTCTTGATGCTATACATACGAAAAAGCGCGGAGCCAGTTCTGTCACTCGTTCCACGATAGAAAGGCCTTCGCATTGCCCAGATTGTCGGAACGAGCAACGGAAAGCCCCACGCAGAGTATATATAAACCACCTTTGGCTCAAATACACGCACTAAAAGCGGAATTGAGTCATTAGGATGGCATTCAATACACCCAATGGGGCGTTCCTGCTGCTTAGTTCTTGACAATCTGTAGAGTTTGCGAAGTTCTTCTATCGTCAAAACCAAAGCGTACAAAAACGCCTTTTCCAATATGTATGTCTACCCACCCGTCTGCCCTTGGGGCTTTCAGCATGGGTAACGACATGGCAAAGATAGTATTTTTCTCTTAATAACCTATCTTTTTTGTATATAAAAGTGAAAAATATTGCTTCTCGTACTAAGTAATGTTCAAAAAATAACTTGAGCAAGTTTTTATTGTATATACCAATATTAGTTTCTTTATCTGATCCACCCCGTCTTTTTGACGTCTTCGCGACTTCTTTTCAGTCACATAGCTCGCTATGCTCCTTCAAAGAAATCAGCAAAACCGCCTAAAAATACAGGGCGAACTTGCACAACTTATTCTTTTCACATTACTAAAAATGTGTAACGCTACACCCTCGTTTTTGAGGGTACTCATCATAAAGTTCGTGTAAAAAAGTGTACCGATTACCACAAAGTTCGTGTAAAAAAGTGTGGTGTTGCCTTTGTATTTAATGTCAAATCATCAGTTTTAAGTATTGCCAGAATAGGGGAATGTCCGTAACTTTGCACGATAAATCAAGAGGATATCCTTTATGAATAAGCAAATACATCTTGGCAAGACCGTGGGGTCTCTGCTCATCATCCTGCTACTGATGCCTTTGGGTCATGCGCTAATGATCATCATGGAGCATTTGCTCGAACCGACAGCACTGCATTATTCTGCCTTCGCCATGGGATTTGTGGGACTCATCATCACCATATGGGGCGTGTTTGTGAAAGGCGACACGCGTCAGACCATCTTCGGTATGGCGGGTGCGCTGCTCTTCTGGACTGGATGGGTGGAGTTCCTCCTGGCTTACTATGCCCAGCGCTATGGCGTGCACTGTGATCTCATAGGTGATGGCGTGGTGCAGACTACCACGCAGTATGTCAATGGAGTAGGGGTGAGCCATACGTTTACCATCGATGGCACACCATTGGAGGACTTTAGTCGTGCCGAACTGAAACAGATACGCGGTTCGCGTCCCGAATATCTCATCATGCCCGCCACATTTGGCATGTGGATGATGTTTATGGTGATGTATGTCTTCTGCACTCGCACAGGATGCGATTTCATTCGTTGGATACAAGACCACTGCGGCGTGAAGAATCGTGTGGAACTGCGACCTATGGCGCACCACACCAGCATCGTCACCTTCATGGAGTGGAACATCATGATGTGGGGACTGTATCTTGTACTCATGTTCTGCTATGACCCTGTATTCCTTGGCACTACACACCCCGTGACCTATGGCGTGGCAATAGCCTGTGTGATAGGCGCGGCGCTGATGTTTAAGCGCCAATTGCATATTGCCAGTTGGGGCAGAAACCTACGTATGTCACTTGCCACGGTCATCATATTTTGGACTGCTGTAGAGGTGGCTGCACGCAATGGTTTCTTTAAGGAGATATGGGTAGACCCTGCCAATCATGTGGTGGAGATGGTGAGCATCCTCGTGGTATTTGTAGCCCTTATAGCAGGCTTTTGGTTGTATAATGCCAAAGAAAGTGAAGATAACAAGACAAGCAACATATAATTATATATAATGAGAAAAACGCTAAACGCCGTTGCCAGCCTATGCCTATTGATGCTCACTGCGTGTGAAGGCATCTTTGACGGCATCTATGACAAACCCACCACTACGCCACCTGCCAAAGGACAACTGGTGATAGATGCCACAAGTTGGAGTGACTGGTATTATGTGGATCTCCCTCATCTGCAGCAACTCGAGGCACAAGGCGACTCTGTAGCCCTACTGAAGGCACAAACCGAATACACGGCATATCCGATACCGATGGATGCTACTGGCGACAAGGACGAGACGGAGGCAGGACATGATGCAGCGACACAAGGACAGAAGCCTGGACAATATATGTACTGGTTTGATGTCTTCGGTCAAGGGATAAAGAATAACAAATTCACCTACTTCACTCCCACCAATGCTCAGACGGCACCCGAAGAGTGGACCTTTGCCGTGCACCGCAATAATGTGCGCACCAATTGTGGCGAGGTGTACGAGACATCATTCACCTCCATGGACGAACTACCCGAGACGAGCGAATCATTTCATAATATGACGTTTACCGCAGACGAATGGTCAGAAAATGATGTGTGGGACAGTCAGGCTCAGATGCTCCTGTGCTATGTGCCGTCGCAAGGTATCGCTGTCAACAAGGTGCTATCCTCATGGCTCGCTATGGAGATACCACCGGTGCCACCAACGTTTACACACAATAATCACGTGTTTATACTCCGTCTGAAGGATGGTACATATGCAGCACTGCAACTCGAAAACTATCTCTCGCCCAAGGGCGTGAAATGTTATCTCACCGTCAATTACAAGTATCCTTATTAAGCAGATATGAAGAAAACTCTTATCTCATTGTTGCTCGTATTTCCATTGGCCACCATGGCTCAGACACATCAAGACGCAGACTCCGTCAGTTGGCATTTTGACCTTGATGCCGTGGTGGTGACAGGCACACGCACACCTAAGTTTCTCAAGGATACACCTATCCAGACTCGCGTCATCACGTCAAAGGACATAGCCCGCACGGATGCCACCAATGTGCAAGACCTCTTGCAGCAGGAACTGCCTGGCGTGGAGTTCTCCTATGCCATGAACCAACAGACACATCTCAACTTCTCTGGTTTCGGTGGCCAAGGCATCCTATTCCTCGTAGATGGCGAGCGACTAGCAGGCGAGACAATGGACGATGTGGACTTCACTCGTCTCACGATGGACAATGTGGAGCGCATCGAGATAGTGAAAGGAGCGGCGTCTGCTCTCTACGGTAGCAATGCCACGGGTGGCGTCATCAATATCATCACAAAGCGCAATCTGCAACCATGGACACTCAATGTCAATGCCCGCTATGCCAAACACAATAACCAGCGCTATGGACTGTCGTTTGGCTTGAATGGCAAACATTGGAACAATATGTTGAATGCCAACTACAACGGCATTGATAACTATGACGTGCACAGCGCCGACAATCCCGTGACACGTGTCATAGCCACCATCTATGGCGACAAGACCCTAAACCTGAAGGACCAGTTGCAGTGGAAACCTCTCAATAACTTCACTCTGACAGGACGCATTGGCTATTTCTTCCGCGAGACAGTGCGCAGTGCAGACCAACCAGAGCGTTACCGTGACTTTACGGGAGGTCTGAAGGCGAAGTGGGATATTACCGACAATGATATGCTCCAACTCAACTATGCCTTCGACGAGTATGACAAGTCTGACTACCAGCGCATCACACGTCTTGATGTACGCGACTACAGTAATGTGCAAAACTCATTCCGCCTACTCTATAATCACACCTTTGACCGTGGCGATGTGCTGACCATCGGTTCTGATTTCATGCACGACTATCTCTACAATACCAATCTTGAGGGTGACACACGCTACCAAGATAATGTCGATGCCTTTGCCCAGTATGACTGGCGTATCAATGATAAGTGGGAACTCGTGGGTGCCATACGCTATGATTATTTCTCCGATGGTGATATGTCCCACTTCACTCCCAAACTCAATGTGTGCTACAAACCTCTGCGCAACCTGGCTCTGCGTGCAGGCTATGGACAGGGATTTCGTGCGCCATCGCTTAAGGAGAAATATTACAACTTTGATATGTCGGGCATATGGATAGTGGAGGGCAATCCTGATCTCAAACCCGAACGAAGCCACAACTATAATATCTCAGCGGAATATACCAAGGGACACTACAACTACACCCTTTCTGCTTATCACAATCGTGTGAAGGATAAACTGTCCACCTCCGCTCCTTATTTCAAGAATCAGACAGACAAGTTGCCTTATCTGCCTTATGCCAACCTTGACGACTACTGGGTCTGCGGTGTCGAGGCAGGAGTGCAAGCACGCTGGGACAATGGACTCTCTGCACGCCTTACTTATGCCTACACCCTCGAGCAACTTCCCGAAGACAAGGAGGGCAATACCATCAATAATCAGTATATCCCTGCACGCAAGCATGCCGTAAATGCCCGCGTGGACTACGACCACCAGTTTACCAAAAACTATGGACTGAGCGTCGGACTCAATGGCCGTGTGCTGTCGGGTGTGGAAAATGTGGAATTCAAAAACTATTATGACGTGAGCGAGGGCACGCTCAAGGTTTCTTATCCTGCCTATACGATGTGGAAACTGTCGCTCGTGCAACGACTTGGCAAGGCGGTGAAGATTAATGCTGCTCTCGATAATCTTTTCAATTATAAGCCCAAATACTATTATCTCAATAGTCCCCTGACGGATGGAGTGACATTTCAGGTGGGCGTGTCGATAGATATTGACAAACTGTAGTGACATGCTATTCGTGGATTTTTGCTATCTTTGCAATCGTTATATGCAGAGATAGCACGAAGCACGTATGAAGTATGTCGACGTAATACTCCCTTTGCCACTTGAGGGGCTTTTCACTTATGCCCTCCCTCCCGATATGCAGGACAGAAATCTGTTCGGCTATCGTCTGCTTGTGCCCCTTGGCAAGAGCAAGACCTACACTGCCATAGCGGTGCGTTGCCATGATGACAAACCTGAGTTTGAGGTGCGCGACATCATCTCTGTGCTTGACGACATCCCCATGCTCCTTGATGAGCAGTATCGATTGTGGACATGGATAGCAGACTATTACCTGTCGCCCATTGGCGAGGTCTACAAGGCTGCGTTGCCATCAGGACTCAAGGCAGATGATGACTATCGTCCACGCATGGAGACATACATCACGCTGGCTCCCAAATATCGGTCAGAGGAATCTCTGCATGTCCTCATGCAACTCTTTGGTAGGGCTACAAAACAGGAGAAGGTGTTTTCCGAATACATGGCATTGAGCCATTGGGACTCTCTCAATGGCGATACTCCTACGGAGACGATACGCGACATAACACGTGAAGAACTCGTCAATGCCACACATACCACCATCCCCATAGTGAATGCGTTGTGTAAAAGAGGTTTCCTCACTACCTATCAGCGTGAGGTGGGCAGACTCGGAGATGCTGGCAATCCGCATCCCGAAAATATCCGCACCCTCAATGCTGCCCAACAGGAGGCGCATGACAAGATATTGCAGGCATTTGAGGATAAATCTGTGGTGCTCTTGCATGGCGTGACCTCCAGTGGTAAGACGGAGATTTATATCCACCTCATACAGGAAGCCATTGACCGTGGCGAACAGGCGCTTTACCTCTTGCCCGAGATAGCCCTCACGGTGCAGATGATGCAGCGACTGCAACGTGTCTTTGGTAATAAACTCGGTATATATCATTCTCGCTATAGCGATGCTGAACGTGTGGAGATATGGCGCAAGCAACTCTCTGACAATCCTTATCAAGTGATACTCGGTGCACGTTCATCGGTATTTCTTCCCTTCCATAAACTTGGACTTGTCATCGTAGACGAAGAGCATGAGTCGAGTTTCAAGCAGCAAGACCCTGCTCCGCGCTATCATGCCCGTTCGGCGGCGATAGTCCTTGCCTCCATGTATGGGGCAAAGACATTGCTTGGCACGGCGACTCCTTCGATGGAGAGTTATCACAATGCCAAGACGGGCAAGTATGGACTTGTGGAACTCACCACACGCTATAAGGATATCCAACTTCCCCACATAGAGATAGTCGATGTGAAAGACCTACGTCGCAGAAAAATCATGCGTGGGACATTCTCCCCACAATTGATAAAGGCGATGAAGGATGCACTGGCTGATGACAAACAGGTGATACTCTTTCAAAATCGTCGTGGATTCTCGCAGATGGTGGAGTGCAAGGTGTGCGGATGGGTGCCTCACTGCACCAACTGTGATGTGCCACTCACTTATCACAAGACTTTTAATGTCTTGACCTGCCACTATTGCGGATATACTTATCCCATACCAGTGCAGTGTCCATCGTGTGAAAGCAAGGATATCATGAATCGTGGTATGGGTACGGAGCGCATAGAGGACGAGATAATGACACTCTTCCCCGAGGCGCGCGTGGCGCGTATGGATCTCGACACCACACGCACTAAGAATGCCTATGACCGCATCATAGGCGATTTCTCATCAGGCAAGACTAATGTGCTCATCGGCACTCAGATGGTGACCAAGGGCCTTGACTTCGACCGCGTGTCAGTAGTGGGCATCATAGATGCTGACAATATGCTCAATAAACCCGACTTTCGTGCCTACGAACAGTCTTTCCAGATGATGTCGCAGGTGAGCGGTAGGGCAGGGCGCAAGGGTGCTCAGGGCATGGTGTTTCTGCAGACAAAGAATGCCTCGCTGCCTTTGCTTCAGCAGATAGTGCACAATGACTACAAGAGTCTTTATGCCGAATTGTGTCAAGAGCGCCAACTATTTCATTATCCGCCCTTCACACACATCGTCAATGTCATGATAAAGCATACTAAGGAATACATCACGGAAGGGGCTGCACTGGAGATGGCTGGCAGACTACGACAGTGGTTTGGCGAGCGTGTGCTTGGTCCCGACAAACCCTCAGTGGCGCGTGTCAAACAACAGCATATAAGGAAAATCGTGCTCAAACTCGAAAACAAACTGAGCCTGCCGCAGGTAAGGCAATGTCTGCGCCAGGCTCAGTCGGCAACGCTTCAAGACAAGCGTTATGCCGCAGTGGTCATCTATTATGATGTAGACCCTATGTAGTATGTGCTTTTAGAGGTTCACTTCCACGCCCACACCGATCACTCTATTGCTGCGTGTGAATGAATTCTGCATGCCAGTGCTTGTCTTCTCAGTGTCATAATGATCGTAGTTGGTCTTGAAGTAAGCGACATTCATAGCCACCTTGTCATTAAACTGATACTTTGCTCCTACACCAAATGACCATGAGTCCACGACGAATGAAAGGTCGCTCATGTAGTCATCGCTCATACCATAATTGGTGATCTGGAAACCGCCACTCACGGTGAGTTTGTCTATGGGATCCCACTCCACACCACCAAGATATTCATTGGTGCCGTGCTTCAGCAACTTCTGCTTGTCACCATATTTTGTAGCCTGCTTGTCATAGAAGTGATGATATCCAGCATTGATACGCACACTTGGTATCACTGACCACTGTGCACCTACTGTGAGAAGTGCAGGGGAATCCTCGCGCACTGATGTGCCGTCAAGGAATTGGTTGACAGCCTCCATAGCCATAGCCTGGTTGAGGGTGGACTTATTCTTCATCGACATCTTGGTGCGGAATTCATAGCGTGCGGCAAAGTTGAAACTGCCGATGCGATAGTCAGCACCGATGATAGGCGCAATGCCAAAGCCTGTCTGGTCAGACTGCAGGTTGACACCATTGCGATAGACCTCCAACTGATCGAGCGAAGCCTGTGTCGAGGTGAGAGTCTGCTGAGTGGTGACGAGTTGCTGATACTGCTGCTGATAAGCCTCTGGCAGAGTGCCACCCATCTGGGTCTTCACCTGTTCGAGTTGTGCTATGCCAGCATTCACCTGTTCGAGATTTGTATTGATGTATGTGCCTGAGTTGTCAAGGAAATCACTGAAGTTTACCAGTCCGTTGGCAGTGTTTACCTTGATGTCAGAAATCTTTGCCTTATAACTTGCAGTGCCATACAGTCCGCGCAGACCACCATAGACGGAGAAATTGTCTGTCACCTTATAGGCTGCACCGAGTGTCACACCGAAATAATACTGACGACCTGACATATAACTGTTGAGGTCATAGCCCGTAGCGCCGAGACCCTTAAGAGCATAGGCGATGTTGGCCACTGCACTCTCAAATGATCCCAGACCATTATCAAAATTGCACTTGCCACCGCCACCAGTCACGGCAAAGTTGAATTGGAATGACCATCTGCCTGTGTTGTAGGCTGCCTGTATAGATGGCAGGAATGGAGCCTGAGCCTCACCCTTGTATTCCTTGGTAGTAGATCCATTGTTGTTTACGCCAAGGGCGAAAAGAGGATTGGTGGTCGTCGCTGTACGTGTTTGCCACACACACTGCCAATTAAATCCTAAGTGGAATCCTTCCTTCAAGAAAGCCACACCTGCAGGGTTGCTGTACACACCGTCAATGCCTATCGCACCGTCACGTGCAGGATTGCGCAGAAAACTTATACTCTGGTTTGTGTTTGTCACGATACCGCCTGCAAAGGCCGTTGCTGATGTGAGCGCCATCACCACGATGCCACTCAGTCGAGTCTTTAAATTCATCTTTTGGAATTATTGATTGATATTAAAAATTCATCTTTTATTAGGTTGCTCTCCCAACCTGTTATCCTGTTTGCGGGTGCAAAGGTATATATATTGCACAAACTACCCGCTAATGCGCAATATCATTTAAGTTATTTTAGCACACTAAACGCATGTTTGTGCAATATTGGTGCTCTTCAGCGTATGCTTTGGCATAAAAAGTGGTAATTGTAGACGCTGGCATTGACGTAAATGATGAAAAAAGCCTCATATTGAGGCTCTTGTGGCGCTTTTTCTTGCACGATAGGATAAAAAGACGTACTTTTGCACAAAATATACATTATTATATATAGACAACTTAAACGAAGAAATGAATTACGATTTCGACAAACTTGTGGATCGCAGAAACACCAACAGCCTGAAATGGGATGCCGATGCTGACCGCGATGTTATCTCCATGTGGATAGCTGACATGGATTTTGAAGTAGCCAAACCAATTACTGATGCGCTGAGAAAGCGACTGGATCATGCAATATTTGGATATACTCAGGTGCCTGAAAGTTACTATGAGTCAATGATCAATTGGTTTAAGCGTCGTCACGGACTGACCATCGAGAAAGACTGGATACAACCTATCATGGGTGTGGTGCCAGCCATCTCATGCACCATCAAGGCTATGACCAAGCCTGGTGACAACGTGCTCATCCTTGCGCCTGCATATAATGGATTCTTCCCCGCTGTGCGCAATAATGGATGCAAGGCAGAGATGTCTCCACTAAGACCTGTAGGTGACACTTACGAAATCGACTTCGAAGACTTTGAAAGACGTGCTGCCAAACCAGAGACAACACTCTTCCTGCTCTGTAGCCCTCACAATCCTGGTGGCAGAGTGTGGCGCCGTGACGAACTGGAGAAACTCCACGAGATATGTCTCCGTCACAATGTCGTGGTGGCAAGTGACGAGATACACTGCGAGATCGTGATGCCTGGATATAAGCACATCCCATTCATGACGCTCTCTGATGAGGCTCTCAACAACTGCATCATGATGGGTAGCCCTACCAAGGGATTCAACTTTGCTGGTCTGCACATCGCCAACATAGTATGCAAGAATCCTGAGTGGCGCGAGAAAATCAATAAGGCCATACACGACAATGAGGTGTGCGACCTCAACTCCTTCGGTATCATCGCCCTCCAGGCTGCCTATAACGATAGCGAAGACTGGCTTGATGGTATGTGCAAATATGTATACAATAATTATCTGACACTGAAGGATTACCTCTCCAAGGAACTGCCTACTCTCAAGGTGACACGCCTCGAGGGCACTTACCTCGTGTGGGTGGACATCAGTAGCACGGGCATGACATCCGTGGATCTCTGCGAGAAGATGAAGAAGGAGGGCAAGGTCTGGATGAATGACGGACTGATGTATGGCGATCCTGAGCCTTACCAGCACATCCGTATCAATATCGCTTGTCCCAAGAGTCGCATGATGGAGGGACTGAAGCGCATGGTGGAAGTGGTGAAACCATTGCTGTAAATGGATATAGAAATAATCACGAGCGCACAAAATCCGAAGATAAAGCGACTGCTACAACTGCAACAGAAGTCTTCGGAGCGACGCAAGGCAGGATTGTTTGTGGTGGAGGGACGCCGCGAACTCCAGCATTGCCTTGAGGCAGGATATGAGATAGACTCGCTCTTCTGTCGCCAGGATATGGTGGAGCAGATGATGGATGACTCTCTGGAGGCATCGTGCAGAAGGGTCTTCGCCGTGTCTGCCGATGTGTATGCCAAGATAGCCTATCGTGAGAGCACCGAAGGCGTGGTGGCGGAAGTGAAGAGCCGTCGCCACTCTCTCGAGGACCTCACACTCTCGGAGCATCCTCTCGTGGTGGTGCTGGAGAGCGTGGAGAAGCCTGGCAACCTCGGTGCTGTGCTGCGTAGTGCAGATGCTGCAGGGGCAGATGCCGTGATAGTGTGCGACCCTCTCACGGATCTCTACAATCCTAATCTGATACGCAGTTCATTAGGGGCTATCTTCAGCGTGCAGAGTGCCGCGTGCACCACCGAAGAGTGCATCACATATCTCAAGGACAAAGGCATCTCCATCCTCACGGCGCAACTCCAAGACTCGTCGCTCTATTACGAGACCGACATGCGCCGAGCCACTGCCATCGTCATCGGCACGGAGTCTACTGGACTCTCCAATGCCTGGCGTCAGGCAGCGGATGCACACATACGCATACCGATGCTCGGTAAGATGGACTCGCTCAATGCTTCCGTGAGTGCTGCGATACTGCTTTTCGAAGCAGTGCGACAACGACACTAAGAAGATATAATAGGAGGTACGGCGCCCTCGCCGTACCATCTTTGTTTGCTTACAATATGTCAAATTAGAAACTTTAGTAAGGTAAAAGAACGAAAAAAAGATCAATTAAATATTTTAAGGACAATGAAAAAGATTGCAATGTTAATTGCTGCAGCAGCAGTGGCTGTGTCAGCAAATGCTCAGAAGACAACGATCACTGCCCATGAGGCCATGGACAACATCTATATCGGCGTAAACGCTGGTGCAGACACCAAGGTCAAGGGTGATGACTCTTTCAGCAAGTTTACTCCTACTTTAGGTGCACGTGTGGGCAAAAACTTCACCACCGTGTTCGGCCTCTTGTTTGACGCACAGGCTTACTTCAACACCAAGAGCAACAGCGTGCTCGTAAAGTCATTTGACGTAGACCTCCTCGGTTCGGCCAATCTGATGAATGCTTTCGCTGGTTACAAGGGCACACCTCGCTGCTTCGAAATCTCCCTGCTCGGCGGTTTCGGTTACACTCACAACAATGGTGCTAATGTGCGCAATGGCATCAACTCGCGCATTGGTGCTAACTTCGCCTTCAACCTCGGCAAGGCAAAGGCTTGGCAGATATATGTGGAGCCTACCATGACATGGCAGCTCGCCAACTACGGCAAAGGCAATGAGTATTATGATGACATCCGCATGAAATACAATGTGCACAATGCTTACTTCGGACTCCGCGCAGGTGTGAACTATAAGTTTAAAACATCTAACGGTACACACAACTTCGCTTTCTCTCAACTCCGCGACCAGAAGGAAATCGATGACCTCAACGCCAAGATCAATGCTTTGCGCAATGAGAATGTATCTCTGAAAAACCAGTGCGAGTCTGACCTCGCTGCTAAGGATGCCGAGATAGCACAACTCCAGAAGGCACTCGATGACTGCGCTAACAGACCTATGCAGGTGGTAGAGGAGAAGGTGGCAAATCTGCAGCCTTCAGTAGTATTCTCACAGGGTTCGTCAAAGGTGGAGAACAGCCAGTTGGCAAATATCGAACTCATAGCTAACTATATGAGATCCAACAAGGATGCAAAGGTGAAGATCTCTGGTTATGCATCACCAGAGGGCTCAAAGGAAATCAATCAGAAGATATCTGAGGCTCGCGCTGAAAATGTGAAGTCTATCCTCGTCAACAAGTACAAGATCTCTTCCAGCCGTATCGAGACCGAGGGTCTTGGTGCTACTGACAAACTCTTCGATCAGGTAGAGTTTAATCGTGTGGCTCTCTTCAATGACGTCACAAAGTAATATCGGCAATAATAGAAATGCTATAAAAACGAAAAAAGGCTCATCCGCTAATTGGTGGATGAGCCTTTTTCGTATTGTGTGCCTCGTTGTTATCTTGCTGTCTTTACGGTGAGCACGACTGGTTGGGATGCTTGCTTTTTGTCAGCATTTACTGACAGTGAGAAGCGTGCCGTGCCGTCTTTCAGCGTCTTGTATGACATGACGTGTGCCGTGTAGCGTAGACCCTTGTGAGCACCGAGTTTCTCCACTAAGATGCCTGGAGATATCATTATGCGCTTGTTGCCCGACACTTCTTTTATCACTGGTTCTACATTATAAGCGGCACCATTGCCAGCATTGTATATCTCAAAGACGATGTCGCACTGCTTGCCACTTGTCAGAGTGTTGCTCTTGTCGTGGGTGATAAACTTGGCATTGCGTATCTCCAGCGCTGCAGTTTCGCATCCTATGGCCTCCTCGGGATTGCTTGGAGCACCGAAGTCGATGTCTATGCGGTCATCGGCAGAGTTGGTGGAGTCAAATCCGCTCGCTTTCTCCTGACGATACTGCGCCATGTCGTACTGTCGTGACTTGTCAGCCGCACTTCCTATGGCGGCTCCAGCCACTGCGCCACCAGCCATACCGATGATAGTGCCTATGTCACTACCACGAGGGCCACCGCTTATACCACCTATGGCACTGCCAAGCAGCGAACCGACGTATAAACCATTCATTGCCCCGTAGCCTTCATATGTCCCACAACTTGCCAGCAACATCAGTCCTGCAACAAGTACTATAACATTCTTCTTCATATTTGTATTATGTATCAGTTTGTCTTTTTTCTTACATCCGCAAAATTACTCATTTATTCCCTTACTCATAGATGAATTCCCTACTTTTAAGGAGGAATTCCCCTATTTGTATTTTTTGAACATTACTTAGTGCGAGAAATAAGAAAGTTTAGAGAAGATATCTGCGTCAGCCGGAGAAGATATCTTCTCTGGCCGATGAAGCTATCTTCTCCGAGCGATGAAGCTATCTTCGTTTAGGAGGTATCTAAAGAGAAATTTCCTTCATTACCTTGTCTAGAGCGCCAGCATGAGAGGAGACATAGTCGCCGGCTGCCTTTGCAGTGCGGGTAAGGAAGTCTTGGTCGGTCATCAGACGATCCATCTGCGCCGTAAAACTGTCAGCGCCATCTATCTCCAGACCACCACCGCATGCCTTGAGGTCTTGTGCTTCCTGGAAACGCTGGTTGTTAGGACCGAAGAATACTGGTATGTGCCATACAGCAGCTTCAAGCAAGTTGTGTATGCCTACGCCAAATCCACCGCCTACATATGCCACCTCACCATAATTATATATAGAGGAGAGCAGTCCGAAGCAGTCTATTATCAGTACCTCTGCATCCTGCAAATGGTCACAGTGCTCGGCTTCGCTATAGCGCACCACCTTGCGACCCTTGAGTAGGGCATATATCTGTTGCAGATGGTCTTCGCCGATGACGTGTGGGGCGATGATGAGTTTCCAGTCCTTGTGACTATTGAAATATGGGATAAAAATTTCCTCGTCTGGTAGCCATGACGAACCTGCCACAAAGCAGTTCTTACCATTCTTGAAAGTCTCTACCAGTGGAAGTTGCTTGGAAGCCTTCTTGATGTCGAGCACACGGTCAAATCTCGTGTCGCCCGTCACCTCCACATCGGTGATGCCGAGTGAAGCCAGCAGTTGGCGACTCTTCTCATTCTGCACGAAGAATTTCGTGAAGCATCTCAGCACCTTCTCGTAGTCCTTGCCATACCAGCGGAAGAAAATCTGATTCTCACGGAAGATGCTGCTTACGCTAAATACTGGTATGCCACGGTGCTTGAGGATGTGCAGATAGTTGAACCAGAACTCATACTTGATGAAGAATGCCATCTCAGGACGTATGGCTCTGAGAAATCGACGTGCATTTCTTATGGTGTCGAGTGGCAGATAGCACACGATGTCCGCGCCGGGATAATTCTTGCGCACCTCATAGCCTGACGGAGAGAAGAATGTGAGGAGCACCTTATACTCAGGATGCTCCTTGCGAATGCGCTCTATGAGTGGGCGTCCCTGCTCAAATTCTCCCAATGAGGCAGCATGCACCCACACGTAGCGTGCATTGGGGTCGACCTTCTGTCGGAGTATGCCTATGGCTTGGCGTTCTCCGCGCCACATCTTTCTCACCTTCTTAGAGAAGAGAGATGCGATGGCTACACCACTTAGATAGGTGTACATAGCCAGTTGATACATGAATCTGAGAAATCCCATATGCGGTCAGTCGATGGTCATGTTAGAGTGACTTGAGTGCAGTCTGTACTCGCTTGAGAGTCTCTTCCTTGCCGAGGAATGCTGATATGTCAAACATGCCAGGACCTTTGCCTTCACCGACCAGACATAGGCGGAAGGCATTCATCACATCGCCGAGTTTGTATTCCTTAGCCTCTATCCATGCGTGCACGGCAGCCTCCTGACTCTCAATGGAGAAGTCTTCGAGACCAGACAATATCTCGCTGAGTTCGGTCATCTGCTGTGGGGAATACTCCTTCCAGCGCTTCTTCTTAGTCTTCTCGTCGTATGTGGTAGGTGCTATGAAGAAGAAAGAACATAATGGCCACAACTCCTTGACGAAGTTTACACGGTCTTTCATCATGTGCACTACCTGAGTCACCTGCTCCATGGTGGCGTCCACGCCATTGTTGGCTACGATTGGGGCGAAGAGGTCTGCTATCTCTGCATCGCTCTTCTTGAGGATGTATTCGTGATTGAACCAAATGCCCTTCTGATAGTCAAACTTGGCTCCTGCCTTAGAGCATCGTGATATGTCGAATGCGTCAACGAGTTCGTCGAGGGTAAACATCTCCTGCTCAGTGCCAGGATTCCATCCGAGCAGCGCCAAGAAGTTGATGATAGCCTCAGGGAAATATCCGCTTTCGCGATATCCTGAAGACACTTCGCCCGTCTTCGGGTCGTGCCATTCCAATGGGAATACAGGGAAGCCCAGGCGATCACCGTCACGCTTTGACAGTTTGCCCTTGCCTTCTGGTTTGAGCAGAAGTGGAAGGTGAGCAAATTGTGGCATGGTGTCGGTCCATCCGAATGCTTCATAGAGCAGGACGTGGAGTGGGGCGCTTGGCAACCATTCCTCGCCACGTATCACATGAGTGATCTCCATCAGATGGTCATCGACGATGTTTGCCAAGTGATAGGTTGGCAGTTCGTCAGCGCTCTTGTAGAGCACCTTGTCGTCGAGGATGTCGCTCTTGATGATGACCTCGCCACGGATAAGATCGTGCACATGCACGTCTATTCCTGGCTGGATCTTAAATCGCACCACATACTGCTTGCCCTCGGCTATCAGAGCGTCCACCTCCTCTTTACTAAGAGTGAGCGAATTGCGCATCATACCGCGAGTCTTGGCGTCGTATTGGAAATTCTGTATCTCGGCACGCTTTGCCTCCAATTCTTCAGGAGTGTCAAATGCTATGTATGCCTTGCCATTGTCAAGCAGTTGGTCCACATATTCCTTATATATACTGCGACGCTCGCTCTGGCGGTAAGGACCTTTGTCGCCACCGATGCCCACGCCTTCATCAAACTTGATGCCGAGCCATCGGAATGACTCTATGATATACTCCTCGGCACCAGGCACGAAGCGATTGGAGTCGGTGTCTTCGATACGAAACACCAGGTCGCCACCATGCTGACGGGCAAACAAATAATTATACAATGCTGTGCGGACTCCTCCAATGTGAAGAGCTCCTGTCGGACTCGGTGCAAAGCGCACCCTGACTTTTCTTTCTGACATATTCCTTTAACGGTTGTGGTCGCTTCCCTTCTTTTCGCGTGGCGTACTTCGTGTGACGGCAAATCATACATCTGTCATGCCTTGACCACCGTGAAAGCAACCTCCAATTCTGTAAATATGTGCAAAAGTACTACTTTTTTTTCTCTTTCGTACAATTTTTTTGTATTTTCGCATACTGAATGCATAATGACATATACACGACATGGAACGTATAAAAAGATACAACCGCTTGCTATGGCGCAATATTCTCACCATAGCGATACTGATATTGGGGGTGACGGCAGTCATTGTGGCCATCCTTCCGCGCGATGACCGCCAGTCGTTTCATTATGATGTCGGCAAACCGTGGCTCTATGGTTCGCTTATAGCCAAGTTTGATTTCCCTATCTACAAGACGCATGAGGTGCTCCAGCATGAGCGTGACTCGGCTTTCGCACAGTTTCAGCCCTACTACACGCTTAATGCCGATATAGAAAAGACGCAGGTGGCAAAGTTGCAGCATGACTATGCCAACGGTTTCCCAGGATTGCCAGCGGAGTATCTGCGCATCATAGTCAATCGTCTGCACCGCGTGTATCAGGCGGGTGTCATAAGTACGTCGGAATATAACGAACTGGCAAAAGACTCCACCATGGCGGTGCGTGTGGTGAGTGGCAAAGAGGCAGAAAGCCGTTATGTGACCTATATGTATTCCACGCGCACGGCGTATGAACAACTCTTTGTCGATGAGGAACTCGGTGCGCTGAAGCAGATATTGCAGAAGTGTAATCTCAATGAATATATCGAACCCAACCTGGTGTATGACAAGAAACGCTCGGAGACGGAGCGTGCGGACTTGCTCAACTCCATACCTGTGTCAAGCGGTATGGTGGTGTCGGGTCAGAAGATTATAGATCGTGGAGACATAGTGGACGAGCACACCAGTCAGATGCTTGCCTCGCTGGAGAAGGAGAAAAACCGACGTAGCATGAGTGAAAACGAGATACACTACACGCTGCTCGGTCAGATCATCTATGTGAGTCTGATAATAATACTCTTCACGACCTATCTTTACCTCTTCCGCCGTGACTATTTCGAAAAATTGCGCTCCACGGCCATGCTCTATGCCCTCATCATGGTGTTTCCTGCCATGGTGTCGCTGATAATGCAGCACAACTTCTTCTCCGTGTATATCATACCATTCTGCATAGCGCCGATATTCGTCCGTGTGTTTATGGATTCGCGCACGGCATTTATCAGTCATGCCTCGATGGTGCTCATATGTGCAGTGGCGGTGACTTATCAGTATGAATTTATCATCGTGCAACTCGTGGCGGGCATGGTGGCGATATACTCCCTGCGCGAATTGACACGCCGATCACAGGTGCTCAAGACGGCTTTCCTCGTGACGGTGGCAAGTGCGCTGATATATTTCGCACTGCAACTCATGCAGAGCAACGAACTGCTGAAGATGGATTCTGATATGTATGTACACCTCTTTGTCAATGGTGTACTGCTGTTGCTGTCTTATCCGTTGATGTATCTGATGGAGAAGGTATTTAACTTTAGTTCGGATGTGACGCTCTTCGAATTGTCAAATACCAATAAGGGTGTGCTTCGTGAACTTAGTGAGGTGGCACCAGGCACATTCCAGCATTCCATCACGGTGGGCAACCTTGCTGCCGACATAGCCAATAGAATCGGTGCCGACAGCCTGCTTGTGCGTACGGGTGCGCTATATCATGACATAGGTAAGATGCAGTCGCCGGCATTCTTCACCGAAAACCAGTCGGGTGTAGATCCTCACAAGAATCTCACCTACACGCAGAGTGCACAGTATATAGTGGGACATGTCACACGAGGACTGGCAATCGCCGACCGCTATGGATTGCCAAAGATAATAAAGGACTTCATTGCTACGCATCATGGTAAGGGTATGGCGAAATACTTCTACATCATGCAAAAGAAGTCTCATCCTGGAGAAGAGATTAATCCCGAACCGTTCAGTTATCCTGGACCTAATCCTTTCACCCGTGAGCAGGCCATACTCATGATGGCAGACACTGTGGAGGCGGCTTCGCGATCACTGCCTGAATATACGGAGCAGAGCATCACCGAGATGGTCAACCGCCTCATAGATGCTCAGGTGGCAGAGGGATTCTTTAAGAATTGCCCTATCACATTCCGTGATATAGAGATGGCAAAACAGTCGCTTATCGAACGACTGAAGAGCATATACCATACTCGTATATCTTATCCTGAAATGAATAACGACAACAAAAACAAATAGACCATGATACAACGACTATTGCGTCAACTCGACGCCTCACCAGTGAATTTCCTCGCAACGAAATATATAGCTAATGAACTCTCAAGTCACGGCTACCGACGTATAGATGCTTCGCAACCGATAGGGGAGTTGGCTCCTGGCGACAAGATATATGTGACAAAGAATGATTCTTCGATATATGCTTTTCGTATAGGAAGAAAGCCTCTTGCCGAGACTGGTTTCCATATGGTGTGTGCGCACTGCGACTCTCCGACATTTCGTATCAAACCGAATGCGGAGATGCTCTGCGAGGGTGGTATCGTGAAACTCAATACTGAGGTGTATGGTGGTCCGATACTTTCCACATGGTTTGACCGTCCGCTGACCATCGCGGGTCGTGTGATAGTGAAGGGTAAGGATGCTATGTCACCAGAGACACGGCTGCTACATGTGAAGCGTCCATTGCTGCAGATAAGCAGTCTGGCGATACACTTTAATCGTCAAGTGAATGATGGTGTAAAACTGAGTCGACAGAAGGACGTGTTGCCGATACTCGGCATTGTTAGCAATGAATTGGAGAAAGGTAATCTGTTGATGGATGTGATATGTGGCGAATTAGGAGTAAAGGCTGACTCTGTGCTCGACTTTGACCTATATCTTGCCGATGCTACTCCTGCATGTACCTTTGGCGTGCATGACGAACTCATCTCCTCTGGTCGCCTCGATGACCTATCCATGTGCTATGCTGGTCTTGACGCTCTGCTTGCGGCAGACGAGAGCGATAGGACTCAGGTGCTTGCCATCTTTGACAATGAGGAGACGGGGTCGCAGACAAAGCAGGGAGCAGGTAGCCCATTTCTTGCGAGCATGCTAAAGCGTATTGCCCTGGCGCAAGGTGGCACGGAGGAGTCTTTCTATGTGGCAGTGGAAAAGTCTTTCATGGTGTCGGCAGACAATGCCCACGCATGGCATCCTAACTATGGTGAGAAATATGACCCAACGAATCATCCTGTCTTGGGTGGAGGTCCTGTGATCAAGTTTAATGCTGCTCAGAAATATGCGAGTGACGCTGTCAGTGCAGCCATCTTTGCTGAACTATGCCATAAGGCTGGCGTGCCATGCCAGCGCTTTGTCAATCATAGTGATGTGGCTGGCGGTTCTACCCTTGGCAATATCCTCGCTTCGTCCATCCCCCTGCGTGGTGTGGATATGGGCAATGGTGTGCTGGCGATGCACAGTTGCCGTGAGACGGCATCAGTGGCTGATCACCTTAATTGTATAAAGGTGTTCACCGAATTTTATAATAGTTGAACGTATTTTTGATATTCATTTATCATTAACATCTCCTCTATGCCAAACGTCTTTGATAATATCTCCCGATGGTGGCATTCCTTTGGTTTTGGTATCCAGTCGCCGTGGGCATACTCCATGGTGACAGATGTCATATGCGAAAAGTTGCCATACTATGAGTATGCACGCATAGACCGAGAGTGCCATTCACGTCATGAGCGCAGACGAAGGAAACTCTATCTGAGAATAAGAAATCGTTTCCCACGGTGTCGGTTTTATGACGTTAGTGACCTTTGTCAGTCTGAGGTCAATCCCAGTGATGGTGTGCTCCTTGACGAGGTCTTCGTGCTGACAGGCATCCGTGACTCCTCAGAGGCATATAGACGGTGGCTACAATTGCGTGATAGTGATGCTGTGGGCGTGACATTTGATCTCGAGGATCTTGCACTATGCTTCCCCGAGGAAGGGCGCTATAAGCAACATTATAAGTTGAAATACTGACATGTGATGATGCGAAAACGATGATTTGTAAGCAAAAAAGAAGGGAAATGCGATAATTAATATAATTTTATTGCGATTTTCTTGTGAGAAGCAATAAAAATAGTATATTTGCAACCCATAAATAACTAATATCTTAAAAGTATGTATTGGACACTTGAATTGGCATCAAAACTTGAAGATGCTCCTTGGCCGGCAACAAAAGATGAACTCATAGACTATGCTGTGCGTTCTGGTTGTCCGCTTGAGGTACTCGAGAACCTTCAGGAGATAGAGGATGAAGGTGATGTTTACGACGGCATAGAAGACATATGGCCAGACTATCCTGACAAGGAGGATTTCCTCTGGAACGAGGAAGAATATTGATCACTAAGATAGCTATCCTGTATAGCTTATGATATCGTGTATATAGGCGACATGAGAATTTCTAGACGAGATTCTCATATCGCTTTTTTAGTTCTTTGAAGCATGTTAAATCTAAAATATTTCCATGCTTGTATCATCCGTTGAAGCATATTTTGTCAGCAGTTGGGCGATATATTCTGCGCATGCCTGCAGATTCTGCTTGTCGCCATCATATCCGTTGATGAAGCACATGAGTCGGTGTGTGCTGGACGTTATCTTCGTGCGCTCGTTGTCACTCGTAGGTGTGCCTATGCCGCCCGCGGAGTCGCGATATACGGGCATGCCAGTGATATTTAGCTTGCCTCTGCCGATACCTTCATAGTCTTCACCTTCGCGTCCTATGCCAAGAGTGATGTCTTCGCCCACCACCTTGTCCATGTCAAAGCCTCCTATGCTGTAGCCATAACGTATGGAAGCCAGGTTGAGCAGGTCCACCACGGTGCTCACGCTATACAGGTCCTTGCCTTGTAGTAGGCGGCGGCATAGCTGTTCGTTGCTCGGACGATAACGGCTTGGATCTTTGCCACATGCCTTGTATGACTCACGGGTGCACTTGATGCCACTACGCTCCTTGATGCTGTCTGCAGTATATGTGGAGCGTAGCCATTCCGTGGCTTCGTCTATTTCTTTCCATAGGGCATCGTTGTGAGGAGTGTCGGTGACTGTTGCATATAGCGCACAACCTATGAATTTCGGACAAGCAGTACGGAAGTTGTCAGCCAAAGTGATGTTCTTCTTTTCCATATAGTCTATATTGAATTGATGCAAACGTAGCGTTTTTTCATGATTTCTTGACCTGCGATGCAATAATTCTCGTGCGCCTGCGTTATAAGTTGAGTGAAATCAAGATGCGCCATATTGTTTTTCTTTCTGCTGGCAGCCGTGAGTGTGCGTGGCCAGTATGACCCTGCGTTCAGTCATTATTATGACATGGAACCCTCATTCAATGCAGCTTCCGTGGGCAAGGAGTCCAAACTCAATATCAATGCGGCGTATGCCATCTCTATGGCTGGTTTTGAGAATAATCCTAAGACGATGTATGTCGCTGCCGACATGCCTTTCTATTTCCTCAAGTCTTTCCACGGCGCAGGCCTCCAACTCCTCAATGATCAGATAGGTCTCTTCCGTCATCAACGTCTGCAGGTGCAGTATGCTCCAAAGTTTAAGTTGCTTGGTGGCACTATGTCCATAGGTATACAGGCTGGACTCTTGAGTGAGAATTTTGATGGTAGCAAACTTGATCTTGAGGACTCCAGTGACCCTGCTTTCACGACTACCAGTGTCAATGGCAATGCTCTTGATCTCAGTGCTGGCATCTATTATGTGCATGGTCGTGCCTATGCCGGACTGTCCGTGCAACATGCTAATGCACCGCTTATCTCCTTGGGTGAGAGCAACGAATTGCAGATAGACCGCACGTATTATTTTACTGGTGGATACAATATAAAGCTTAGAAATCCGTTCTTGACTATAAAACCTTCTGTGCTCTTGCGTACGGATCTCACTGGATATAGGGCGGACATCACTGGACGTCTGGTGTATAATGTGGAGAAGAAAACCATGTATATCGGTGTCAACTACAGTCCTTCCAACTCCGTGGCACTGCACATAGGTGGCTCTGTGCATGGTGTGATGCTTGGCTATAGTTACGAGTACTACACCAGTGGCTTGAGTTTCATCAATGGTAGTCACGAACTCTACATCGGCTATCAGATGGACATAAACTTTACAAAGAAAGGTAAGAATCGGCACCAGAGTGTCAGGATATTATAGTATATAATAAGGTATAATAGATATAAAAGATATGAAGAAATCAATCATGGTTCTTGGTCTCATTGCAATGGTCATCTCTATGACCAGTTGCCTGGGCAGTAAGAAGATGAGTTCCTCTATAGGATCAGGAGGAGAGGTGACTGGCGTCGGCGGACGTACCTTTGCAGAACCTACGCCCTATGGTATGACAAAGATTCCTCGTGGCTATCTGCACATGGGTCTTGACAAGACCGATAGCCTGTGGGGTAGGGATGCTTCCACTAAGGATATCTCGGTAGACGGATTCTGGATGGATGAGACAGAGGTGACCAACTCGCAGTACAAGCAGTTTGTCCTTTGGGTGCGTGATAGCATACTCCGCACACGTCTCGCTGACCCATCGTATGGTGGTGACGAGAGTTATATGATTACCGAGGATAAAAATGGCGAACCTGTCACTCCGCATCTCAACTGGAAGAAGCAACTGCCACGCAAACCCAACGAGGATGAGCTCCGTGCCATAGAGTCGCTCTATGTCACCAATCCTGTTACAGGCGAGAAACTCCTTGACTGGTCACAACTCAACTATCGTTATGAGGTCTACGACTACACTACGGCTGCTCTGCGTCGCAACCGCATGAATCCTCGTGAGCGTAATCTCAACACTGATATCAATGTCAATGCCGATGAGGTGGTGATGATTTCTAAGGATACGGCTTATATCGATGATGAGGGTCGCATTGTCAGCCAGACCATTGACCGTCCGCGTCAAGGACCTTGGGACTTCCTCAATACCTACATTGTCAACATCTATCCAGATACCACCGTGTGGGTGAATGACTTCCGAAACTCTGATAATGAGATGTATCTACGCAACTATTTCAGCAATCCTGCATATAATGACTATCCTGTCGTGGGTGTCACATGGGAACAGGCGAATGCCTTCTGCGCTTGGCGCACGGACTATCTGCTCAAGGGTCTTGGTGCTGAGGCTCGCTTCATCCAGCGCTATCGCCTGCCTACTGAGGCTGAGTGGGAATATGCAGCGCGTGGCAAGGACGGCACTGAGTTTCCATGGGATAATGTCGACACTAAGAGCGAGGACGGATGTTTTTATGCCAACTTCAAACCAGATAAGGGTAACTACACTAAGGACGGCAATCTCATAACCTCCAAGGTGGGAATATATTCTTCCAATAGCAATGGACTCTATGATATGGCAGGTAATGTGGCAGAGTGGACCAGCACCACCTACACCGAGGCTGGCCTCGAAGCTATGAATGACCTCAACCCACAGTTGGAATACAAGGCTGCCAAGGAGGACCCCTATCAACTCAAGCGCAAGAGTGTGCGTGGTGGTTCGTGGAAGGATCCCGAGAGCTATATCCGCTCTGCATGGCGCACATGGGAATATCAGAATCAGCCACGCTCCTACATCGGTTTCCGTTGCGTGCGCAGTCTCGCCAACTCTACAAGTGTGAAGAATAAAAAGACCAAGACAAAGAAATAACAGTATCATATGTCAGCTTACAGTAAATACAATATAGTCTACCATCTACAGAAGTGGATGGATAGTGTCGCAGGACAGACCTTCATGAACTATGCCTACTCATGGGGCGCGTCCATAGTTATCCTCGGAACTCTCTTCAAACTGACTCACCTTCCAGGTGCTAACTTCATGCTCTTCGTAGGTATGGGCACTGAGGTGTTTGTGTTCTTTATCTCTGCTTTCGACCGCCCGTTTGATAAGACACAGGACGGATTGGAACTGCCTACCTCGCGCAGTAAGGTAGCAGATGCAGAAGAGGGTGAAGAGGCTTCGTCTGGCGTTGCCAACGTTGCTCCTGTCATCATTGGCGGTTCTCCTGTTGTGCAGACATCTGCCATGGCATCTGGATCTACTGTGACACCTTCGGTAGAAGCTCCTCAGCAGACATCACCTGCATCAGCTGGTGTTCAGGGTGGCACTATCGTCATCGGAGGCATCAATGGACCTACCACTCCTGCTCCTGCTGTCACTCAGGAGACGGCACAGGCTATGGAGGATGCCACCACCACTTATGTGGATCGCCTGAAAGATCTCAATGAGATGCTTCTCAAGGTGGCTGCGCAAAGCGAGCGCCTCACCACTGACTCTGAGGAGATGGAAAATCTCAACCGCACTCTCACTGGCATCGCCAAGGTCTATGAGATGCAACTCAAGGGTGCTTCACAGCAGATAGGTACTATAGATGAGATTAACGCAAACACACGCAAACTGGCCGAACAGATAGAGGCGCTCAATAAGATTTACGCCCGTATGATAGAGGCTATGACCGTAAATATGCCTGGTGTCCACGGTGCAGTGGCAACACCTGAGAGTAAATAGGTAATGATATGGCAATAAAGAAACGACCGATAAGCCCGCGCCAAAAGATGATCAACTTGATGTATGTCGTCTTGATGGCCATGCTTGCTCTCAATGTGTCCAGCGAGGTGCTCAATGGCTTCTCGCTCGTAGATGACAGTCTGCAACGCTCCACCGCCATCTCAGCAAAGGGCAATAACTCCATCTATAGCAATTTCGAGCAACAGATGAAGGCTAATCCTCAGAAGGTCAAGGAGTGGTTTGCTAAAGCCCAAGAGGTGAAGGAGATGAGTGACTCGCTCTGCGACTTCGCTCAGAAGTTGAAGGTGGCCATCGTGACTGAAGCTGATGGCAAGGATGCCGACCTCAATAATATAAAAGGTAAGGACAATCTCGAGGCTGCCTCTGTAGTGATGCTTGCTCCTGGCACAGGGCAGGGACGCAAACTCTATAATGCTATCAATAGTTATCGCTCGCGCGTGCTGAAGATGATCCCGGATGCCGAGCAACGTAGCATCATCGCAGGCAACCTCTCCACTGAGGTTACCAAGCAGGGCAAGGCTCTTGGCAAAAACTGGCAAGAGTCCATGTTTGAGAATATGCCTGTGGCTGCTGCTGTCACTCTGCTCTCCAAACTGCAGAATGACGTGCGCAAGGCTGAGGGCGAGGTGCTCCATGATCTCGTGTCAAACATCGACCTTAAGGATATACGTGTCAACAAACTCAGTGCCTTCGTTATCCCAGAATCGCGCACTGTGGTGAGTGGAGATAAGTTTTCTGCTCAGATAGTCATGGCTGCTGTCGACACTACATTACAACCGCAGATATATATCGGTAATCAACTTGTCAACCTTAAGAATTCTACCTATGAGTTTACTGCTGGTGGAGTAGGAGAGCACACCTTCACTGGATATATCACCATGCGCAATGGTGGCGGTGAAACCATCAGACGTGACTTTACACAAAAGTACACCGTGGTAAACCCTTCCGCCACTGTGTCTGCTGACCTGATGAATGTGCTCTATGCGGGCTATGACAACCCGATAAGCATCTCCATCCCAGGCGTGCCACTCAATGCCGTGACGGCAAGCATGACGGGAGGCAGCTTCCGTAGCATAGGCATGGGACGCTACATCGCTAAGCCATCTGCCGTTGGCAAGGATATCACCATCACGGTGTCTGCCTCGCAAAACGGCCGTACACGTCAGATGGGACAGTTTATCTTCAAGGTGCGCAAGTTGCCTGATCCTATTGCCTATATCGCCATGGGTGATGACCGCTTCAAAGGTGGAAGCCTCACCAAGCAGGCTCTCATGTCGGCACCAGGTATCAAGGCAGCCATCGATGACGGACTGCTCGACATACAGTTTCGTGTGACAAGTTTTGAGACTGTATTCTTCGATAATATGGGTAATGCCGTACCTATGACATCCGACGGAGCCAACTTCTCCGCACGACAGAAGGAGCAGTTCCGCCGTCTTACCTCACGTCGCCGTTTCTATATCTCACGTGTAACTGCTGTAGGTCCCGACGGCATCTCTCGTCAATTGCCTTCTGCCATGGAGGTTCAAGTGAAATAATAATATGAGGAGGTGCTACTTATCGGCACCATAACATATATCATAAAGAAATAAAGCAATATGAAAAGACTCTTTTTCATCATCTCTGCTCTCTGCATAGCCATTACAGTAAGCGCGCAACCCAAAGCCCGCCGTACACAGAAGCAGGCTGAGGCTACTAAGTCAAATGCTAATAATATGACTGTGCGTGCGCAGATATCCTTTCCTGCTGCAGCTCCCATGGCGGAGGATGTGGTGTGGCGCCGTGATGTGTATCGTGAGATTGACCTCAATGATGCGGCCAATGCAGGACTGTATTATCCCGAAGAACCAGTTGGAGACAAGCAAAACCTGTTTACATACATCTTCAAACTCATGCTCACAGGCAAGATAAAGGCTTATGAGTATCGTCTTGATGGTAATGAGGTGTTTGTAGACTCGGCACGTATCAAACCGATAGACTTCATGGATAATTATAATATCTATTATGAGCGCAACGGCAAGTCTCTGCGTATCGATAATAGTGACATACCCTCGCGTGACGTGAAGGCATATTATCTCAAGGAGAGTGCCTACTATGACCAGGCATCTGCCACATTCCACAAGAAGGTGATAGCCTTGTGCCCCATCATGAAGCGCACCGATGATTTCGGAGACGGCACTACTTCCTATCCTCTCTTCTGGGTGAAATATGACGACCTTGCTCCTTATCTTGCCAAGCAGACGATGATGGTAAGCGATCTCAATAATGCTGCCACGATGTCGGCTGACGACTACTTTATCAAGAATAAGTATAAGGGCAAGATCTATAAGACCACCAATATGCTCGGTCGCACACTTGCGCAGATAGCTGGCGAGGATGAGGCTAAACTCTCTGCCGAACAAAAGAAGATAGAGGCAGAGATAGAGGCTTTTGAGAAGAATATCTATGGCAACCAGGAGCGTAAGGACTCTCTCGATAGTCTCAATGTGCAGGTTGCCACAGACAAGAAGTCAAAGAAAGCAGCACGTAAATCTTCGTCTACATCGGTGCGTTCTGCTAAGAAGTCAAAGGCTTCCAAACCTGCCAAGTCTTCTTCCTCTTCATCTACAGCACGTGTCTCAGCACGTCGCGAGCGTCATTAACAACCATAATCCTATAATCTGTTATGAATCTTACTACAAAACTATCTTTCGCCATCCTTATGGCTCTTGGACTTGGCACCACCGTGGATGCCCAGACAGTAATCTTTCATAGTGATACCATCGATAATTGCTATCGCATACCAGCTATGCTCAAAGCTAAGGACGGCACCATAACGGCATTCTCTGACTTCCGTCCATGTCGCACTGATGTTGGTGGTGGTGAGATTGACATGGTGGTGCGACAAAGCACCGACAATGGCGTCACATGGGGCAATCCCGTGACCATCCTCAAGGGCGATCCTAATGGTCCTGTCTTCGACATCGCCCACGGTGATGCAGCAGTTGTCACTGACCGCACATCCGACCGCAAACTCATGATGTGTGCATCGGGTAATGTCTACTATTGGCGTTCTACTCTCGAAAATCCTAACCGTGTGGGCCGCTATTATAGCAATGACGGCATACATTGGCAAGGTGAAGAGATTACTGATGACATCTACGCTCTCATGGGAGGCGCAGTGCACAAACTGTTCTTTACCTCAGGACGTATCTGCCAGAGCAGTAAGATAAAGGTTGGTAAGAACTATCGCATATACTCAGCTCTCTGCACCAACATCGGTAATGTGGTGCTCTATTCCGATGACTTCGGGCAGTCATGGCAACCTCTCGGTGGCAAGGACGCACGTCCTACACTCGAAGGTGATGAGGCAAAACTCATCGAACTCCCTAATGGCAACGTGCTCCTCTGTAGTCGTTCGCAGAAGGGTGCAGGTCGAGTATTCAATATCTTCACCTATGATAATCGCAAGAAAGCCACAGGCACGTGGGCAGAACCAGTGCATATCGGTGATGAATACAAGTCCGCTATGTGCAATGGCGAGATACTCCTCGTTCCCGCACGACGTGCGTCTGACGGCAAGAAGACAAATGTGTTGCTCTATTCCGTACCGCAGAGCAAGTCTCGCGAGAATGTAGGTATATATTATAAGGAGTTGGCATCCCCATCAGACTATTCTTCTCCATCATGTTTCGTCAGCGGATGGCAGTCATATCGTGTCACCTCTAAGGCTTCGGCTTACTCCACTCTCCTCCAGACCGACGACAAGGATATCCTCATCTTCTATGAGGAGACCGAATACAAGGGTGGTTACGACATGGTAATGCAAAAGCTTTCGCTCTCCGCCATCACCCAGGGACAATACACAGCACAATATACTAAAAATTGATTGCACAGCACCTGCTGGACGAGCGCACAGCACGTGTTGGACAACCGCACACCAGCTGCTATGCAA
Organism: Gemmiger formicilis; assembly: GCA_963586965.1. Lineage (GTDB taxonomy): Bacteria > Bacteroidota > Bacteroidia > Bacteroidales > Bacteroidaceae > Prevotella. Next base: position 4,458 of record CAVABU010000006.1, on the reverse strand, counting down.
CCGCACACCAGCTGGTGTGCGGTTATAGGAGCCAACTTTCTCAAAGGCCTAAGTCATCTTTTTTGCCATTTTATGCTATGTCCGTTTCCGTTGGCGGAGATATTATCTTGCTTGGTACGGCGGGGGCGCCGTACCTCCTATGGGGCAAAGCGGGGACGCTTCGCCTACTATGATTAGCAGTTGTAGCGTCCTCGCTGCAACCACTCTAGCAGGCAGTGATAAAAATAGGAGGTACGGCGTCCCCGCCGAACCTACTATAAAGTCTGAAATTGAATATAATTCTTGCCTGATAGTGAATTATTTACTACTTTTGCACCCATTAAGAATAAATACAACAAATATTAGGCTATGAAAAAACTATTTGCAATGCTCGTCGTAGCTCTCTTTGCCACGACAGCTTCAGCACAATTCAACTTTGGTGTGAAAGGCGGACTCAATGTCTCAAGTATCTCTCTTAATGGTAAGCTCACTGATAATCTCAAGAGTGAAAATCAGACTGGCTTCTTCATCGGTCCTACAGTGAAGTTCACCCTGCCTGTCATCGGTCTCGGTTTTGATGCAGCTGCTCTCTATGACCAAAAATCTTCCAAGGTCAGCGAGGTGACCATCAAGCAACAATCCATCGTGGTGCCAATCAATGTGCGCTATGGTTTTGGTCTCGGCGACTTGGCTTCCCTCTATGTCTTTGCAGGTCCACAGTTCGGATTTAATGTAGGTGACAAGGACTTCAACTTCAAGACCCTCTCTGCAGACTACAATCTGAAGAGTTCTAATATCAGTCTCAACCTCGGTCTTGGCACTGTCCTGATGAAGCACCTCCAGCTTTCAGCCAACTATAATATCGCCATGGGCAAGACTGGTGAATTCAATGGAAGCAAGGTTGCCGATGCCCTAAAGGACGCTACTGGTGATGCAAAGACCAACACTTGGCAGATAGCTCTCGCATACTGGTTTTAATCTCGCATTATGATAAAGGTATATGTCATGTCCACCTGCCCTGATTGCTTCTCAGTGAAGCAACAGGTGCAGGGTGACCCACGTTTCGAATTGATAGATATAGGCACGCACGTGCGCTATCTCAGGGAGTTTCTCCGTCTGCGCGACACTCATCCAGCCTTTGACGACATAAAGGCTAATGGCTACATAGGCATCCCATGCTTCCTCCTCGAGGATGGCACTGTCTCCTTTGATGCCACAGAAGTGGGACTGTCTTCCAATCCTGCCCCCGCATCTTGCAATATAGACGGAACAGGTTGCTGATAATAAAAAATATCCCAAAACATTTGGGGCATTGACAAAAAAGCCGTACCTTCGCAGTCGGTTAGTAGTAGGATAGGGGCGTAGCCCAGCTGGTTTAGAGCGCTGCAGTCACATTGCAGAGGTCATCGGTTCGAACCCGATCGTCCCTACATCATGCCATCAAGAGGATCACACACAAGTGGTTCTCTTTTTTTGTCTTTCGATGTTATACGATTATTGGTGCCATCTCTTTTCTTGAGACAGAGTCTAAGATGTTTGAAATATTTTGTAACAATTAACGTACTTTTGCGCAATATTTGTGTTAAATATTATTTTTATTTATGTACGTGCGTGTATTCTTACAAAAATGATTATCTTTGCGAAATAAACTCAAGGTGTGTATAAAATGAGTGACTTTATGAAGCGAATACTATACTTGATTTTGACCTTGACGCTGTTTGGAAATTATTCCTTTGCACTGTCGCCAGATGAGAAATACTCTTACGTGGTGGTGCTGGGTGATGATGTGCGTGAAGTGGAAATGAGTGATTCGCTTTTTTACAAAATATCCCGTAAGGTGGTATTCCCCGTAAACAAGTATGATATACCCGAAAACTCGCAATTCCGCAAGGAACTGCTCGGTGAGATATTGCCCTACTTTGATAATGATGAGTATATATTGCAGTCAATGCTGATACGTGGTGCAGCATCGCCAGATGGACCTTATGCATGGAATAGCAAACTCAGTCAGTTGCGCCGCCAATCACTGCTCCGACTTATCAGCGACAATGTGAAGCATCCTATAGACAGTTTCCTCACCGTCAAGGAGGTACCCGAGGACTATCTCTATTTGCTCCTACTTATGAAGGAGCGTCATGATAAGGACTATAATCGTGTGGCTGCCGTGGTGGATAAATACATAGACTCTGACCAGGAAAAGCTCAAGAAGGAACTCATGGCAATAGACAATAAGCAGTTGTGGCGACGTCTCTTGCATGAGTATTTCCCAGAGATGCGTGCGGCACGTGTGGTGCTGTTTTTCAAAAAACATATCACTCTGCCAACTATGTCGCCATGCACAGCAGACTTTACCCCACGCATGGATGTGTCCTTGCAACCATTCTCTCAGCTGATACCTGCGCCTATGGTGAATGTAGACTTGCGCATACCACGTCGTGAACTGCTATCAGTGAAGACCAATCTACTCCTGGATGCAGCTTACATGCCGTTCGGTTATGACAAGTTCTGCCCGATACCAAATATCGCCATAGAATACTATCCACTACATGGACATTTCACCTATGGAGCGTCCTTTGATTGCCCGTGGTGGCAGAATTATAAGGATCATAAGTATTTCCAGGTGCGCAACTATCAGTTGGAGACACGTTACTATCTCAAAGATGGTAGTGTGGAGAAGCTGGGCTACGGCAATGGCGCTGCCTTCCGTGGATGGTATTTTCAGGCTTATGCACATCTGGGACTCTATGGCATCTGCTTCGATGAGAATCGTGGATGGGAAGGCGAAGGCTTCGGCGGAGGTCTTGGCGTGGGCTATGTCCTACCGCTCACCAAAAAGGGACACTGGCGACTGGAGTTTGGCCTGCAAGCAGGAGTCTTTTGGACAAAGTATGACCCATACCAGTATGAGAGCGTGCTCTATCCCAACCGCCATGATGACCTCTACTACTACAAATGGAATGATTTCGGCGATTTCTTCAGTCGTCGCAAGCATAACCTCACATGGATAGGTCCTACACGTGTGGGTATCACACTTACCTATGACCTGCTCTACCGACAGAGAACGAAGAAAGGCGCAAGTTTTAAAAGTTGGGAGGTGACGAGATGACAAGCAATATCAAGAAATATATCGCAAGCATGCTTACTCTTGTCGCCTTGCTGACGCTGGTGACAGGATGTGAGAGAAAGCCGGAGTTGCACCTCGACTATAAGGGCAATGTCGTGACCGAACTGCCTATTGTCGAACTCCAACTCGATGTCTTCTGGAATTATGATGCCGACACGGAGACTGGTTACAATTGGCGTGACGAGTGGTATTACGGATGGGATGACCAGGATCAAGCGCTCTTTGGAGAGATTGGTTACACCAAACCGTCTGTATTCCAGATACGACGCTACTATACTGTTGACCAGCCGCTTGCCTCGCACACCAGTGTGCTCTCTGATGTCATCAATGGTTACACATATTCTTCAGCCTTCGATTGGGGCTATTGGGATTTGCTGGCATGGAATGACATTGTCACCCCTGACGGCATACAAAGCTTGACCATAGACGAACAGACATCGCTCGATTATGTCACGGCATATACTGGTCAGACCATGAATGCTGCACGCTATCAGGCACCGAGATACACACGCTCATTCTATCAGCCGGAAGAGCTCTTCAGTGCCTATGAGCAAGCGGTAGAGATAAATAAGAATCTCGAAGGATTCGTATATGATGCTGACCGTGATGTATGGGTGAAACAGCTCCAGATGCTATTGCGCCCTGTGACATATATCTATCTCACGCAGGTGATCATACACCATAATAATGGTCGCATCACTGGCGTCGATGGCAATGCCAACCTGTCGGGTATGGCGCGTAGTGTCAATATCAATACAGGCGTGGCTGGCGACGATGCCATCACTGTGCACTACTATGTGCGCTTCAAACAGGGATGCACCAAGAATGGTGAGAACGTCGACATAGCAGGTGGCCGCCTCACAACATTCGGTATGTGTAATGTCAATGGTAGCCGTGCCGATGAAACCGTCGATGACGGCAAGCACCACTATATGGATGTCAATATGCAGTTTAGCAATGGTATGGACTCCACTTTCGTGTTTGATGTCACCAAGCAGGTGCAGAAGCGCTACAAGGGTGGTGTGATTACCGTCGAACTGGATGCCGACACCATTAGGATTCCTACTCGAAAAGGTGGCTCTGGCTTTGATGCCGTGGTCAAGGACTTCGAGGATGGTGGCACCCACGAGTTTGAATTGTAAAGTATGCTAATGCTAAAGTAGGAGGTACGGCGCCCCCCCCCGCCGTACCATCCGTAAGAAGAGATGACGTAAAGAGCGATTGCTATTCTTCGCAAATAAGGAAAACACAATATGAATAATGTATAGAAGAATTGTAACATACATACTCGCTTTATTTTCGCTGACGGCTTGCGTCAACGATGAATATGGCGGTGGGACTGTCACTCATGGTGA
>CAVABU010000005.1:35018-36119 GCA_963586965.1 Gemmiger formicilis | reverse complement strand
TGCAAGGCTGCCAAGGAGAGAGGAATCAAGTTTGGTATCTGGCTTGAACCAGAAGCCGCTAACACCAAGAGCGAGTTTTACGAGAAGCATCCTGACTGGGTACTGCAAACACCTGGACGCGAACTGAAATTCGGACGTGGTGGCACACAGTTGGTACTCGACATGACTAACCCTAAGGTGCAGGATTTTGTCTACAATATCGTTGATGAGATGTTGACCAAATATCCTGAAATAGCATATATCAAATGGGATGCCAATGCATCGATACAAAACTGCGGTTCGAAGTATCTTGCATCTAACAAGCAGCAGAATATGTATGTGGACTATCACCGCGGACTGATTAAGGTCATGCAGCGCATCCGTGCAAAGTATCCTGATGTGGTGATACAGGATTGCGCCAGCGGTGGCGGACGCGCCAACTATGGCCTTCTGCCTTACTTTGACGAGTTTTGGACAAGTGACAATAACGATGCCTTGCAACGCATCTACATACAGTGGGGCACGAGTTACTTCTTCCCATCCAATGCCATGGCACAGCATATCGCTGGTTCGCCTTACCACATGACGGGCAGAGTGATGCCGATAAAATTCCGTTGTGATGTTGCGATGAGTGGTCGTCTCGGTATGGAACTCCAACCACGCAATATGACCGATGAAGAACGTGCACAGTGCACCACCGCTATCAATGACTACAAGAGCATGCGCCAAATCATCCAACTCGGCAATCTCTATCGCCTCGTGTCGCCTTATGACCGTGAGGGCTATGCCTCGTTGATGTATGTAGATGATGCACGTAGCAATGCCGTGCTCTTCGCTTACAAGACGGAGAATTTTATCAATATGACAATGCCACGTCTGCGCCTTGATGGCCTTGATGCCTCTGCCACCTATGTGCTGCATGAGCGCAATGTGAAGCATGGTGACAAAGCATCGTCACTTGATGGCAAATCTTTTACTGGTGACTTCCTCATGCAAGTGGGCGTGGAGATGCCCCTTGACGGAGACTATGCCAGCCGCGTATTTGAGATTACAAGACCATAAGAGATATGAAGAAATATATAAACAAGATAGTAATGACAATGCTTTCTCTTGCCATGGCAA
>CAVABU010000005.1:0-34740 GCA_963586965.1 Gemmiger formicilis | reverse complement strand
GGTGGCATTATCACTCTCAGTTGGCATCCCAACAATCCTGTCACGGGCAATAATGCATGGGACCCGACGGGTGATGCAGTGAGCAAGATATTGCCTGGCGGAGCGCTCCATAGTAAGTTTGACTCATGGCTCAAGACAGTGTCAGACTTCATCGCCTCGCTGCGCACGGCAGACGGACAACTCATTCCTGTCATTTTCCGCCCATGGCATGAGATGAGCGGGGCATGGTTTTGGTGGGGTGACACCCGTTGCACGGTAGACCAATATAAACAACTCTACCGCTACACATATAAATACATGATGCATCGCGGTGGTAGCAACATCGTGTGGGCATATTCGCCCAACCTTGCCGATCAGACGGAGACAGTGGAGCACTATGAGAAGTTTTATCCTGGAGATGACGTGGTGGATCTGCTTGGCATAGATATCTATCAGCGTGAGCCAAATAATGCTCAATATCAGCAGTGGGTACGCTCCGAACTCGATGTGGTGAAGCAGGTAGGCGAGAAGCATCGCAAACTCATCGCCTTCACTGAGACAGGATTTAATGATGTGCCTGACGCTACATGGTTTACTCAGGTCATACTGCCTCTACTCAAGGAGTATCCTCTCTGCTATGTGCTATTTTGGCGCAATGCCTGGGACAAACCAGAGGAAAACTACATCGCAGCACCTGGTAAGGTGTCTGCAGAAGACTTCTGCAATTTCTATGCCAACAAGATGACACTCTTTGTGAAGGACATAGCAAAATAATATGATGCAATGCGCCACCTTCACGTGGTGACTATACTATACAACACAATTTCTATTATGAACGATTTCAAGACAAGAGAACAAGAGATTCGCAGCGCACACGAGGCGTTGCTCACTAAAAAGAACAACCCCGTAAAGCCTACCAATGGTATCTACGAGCGTTACGAGAATCCCATCCTGACTGCCGAACATACTCCGCTGGAATGGCGCTATGACTTTAATGAGGCATCCAATCCATATCTCATGGAGCGCATCATGATGAATGCCACACTCAATTCGGGTGCTATCTATATGAATGGCAAATTCCTTCTCGTGGTGCGTGTGGAGGGCGCAGACCGCAAGTCTTTCTTTGCCGTGGCTGAGAGCGACAATGGTGTGGACAACTTCCGCTTTTGGCCAGAACCAGTCATCATGCCAGAGGACACTATCCCTGCCACCAATGTCTATGACATGCGACTCACTCAGCACGAGGACGGATGGATATATGGAGTATTCTGTGCTGAGCGTCACGACGATAATCAGCCTGGCGACCTGTCTGCTGCCACTGCCACTGCTGCCATAGCACGCACCAAAGACCTTAAGACTTGGGAGCGTCTGCCTGACTTGAAGACACGTAGCCAGCAGCGTAATGTGGTGCTACATCCTGAGTTTGTCAATGGCAAGTATGCCTTCTATACTCGTCCGCAAGATGGATTTATTGATACTGGTTCGGGCGGTGGCATCGGTTGGGCTCTTGTAGATGACATCACCAATGCCGAGGTGAAGGACGAAATCATCATCAATGAGCGTCACTACCACACCATCACCGAGGTGAAAAATGGTGAAGGTCCTGCTCCTATAAAGACCGACCGTGGATGGCTACATCTCGCACATGGCGTGCGCAATACTGCCTGCGGACTGCGCTATGTATTGTATATGTATATGACATCTCTGGAGGATCCTACAAAGGTCATTGCCAATCCTGGTGGATTCTTCCTCGTGCCTCAGGGTGAGGAGTATATCGGCGATGTGATGAATGTGGTGTTCTCCAATGGATGGATAGCCACACCTGACGGCAAGGTGTACATCTACTATGCATCATCTGACACTCGCATGCACGTTGCCACCAGCACCATAGACCGTCTCGTGGACTACTGCATGAATACTCCTGAGGACGGATATCGCTCAGAAACATCAGTGAAGAATATAATGCATCTTATAGAAAAGAATCGCAATAAATAATGGATAACCAAGAATTTGTAGCAGACGCACGACGTCTGCTCGAAGACAACATACTGCCATTCTGGATCACCGCGATGAAGGATACTCATCGCGGTGGCTTCTATGGTAGACAGGATGGCGAGGGACATCTGCATGAGGATGCTCCGCGTGGTGCCATCCTTAATGCTCGCATCTTGTGGTCGTTTGCCGCTGCCTATAGGGTGCTCCATCGCAAGGAATATCTCGACATGGCGACATGGGCACGTGACTATATGCTCCAGCATTTCATAGACCAGGAGTATGGTGGTGTCTACTGGTCGGTGGATGCTGATGGTAATCCTCTCGATACAAAGAAGCAAACTTACGCCATAGGTTTTGCCATCTATGGTTTTTCGGAGTATGCCCGTGCCACTGGTGACGTGCAGTCCCTGCAGACTGCCATCGATCTCTACCGTCATCTTGAGGCTCATGCCTTTGATCCAGTCAATGGTGGTTACCATGAGGCTTTGACACGCGATTGGCAACCCATCGGTGATATGCGCCTTAGTGATAAAGATGAAAACTGCGACAAGACGATGAATACGCACTTGCACGTCATCGAACCCTACACTAATCTCTATCGCGTGTGGAAGGATGAAGGACTGCATCATCAGATTTTGCACCTCGTGGACGTGTTTACAGACAAGTTGCTTAATCCTGAGACTGGTCACCTTGACCTCTTCTTTACTACCGACTGGCAGGGACGACGCGACATAGAGAGTTTCGGTCATGACATAGAGGCATCATGGCTTCTTGACGAGACTGCCGACGTGATAGGCAATGCCACGCTCTCGGCACGACTCGCTCCGATAGTGAAGCGCATCGCCGATGCTTCGGAGGAAGGACTCAATAGCGACGGATCTATGACGGGTGAGCGCTGGAAAAGTGACGGCCACACCACCTCGGAGCGTGACTGGTGGGTGCAGTGCGAATGCGTGATTGGCGAGATGAATATGGCCATGCATACTAAAGGAGAAGAGAGTCGCGCCTATATGGAGCGGGCACTCAAATGCTATGACTACATCAAACAGTATCTCGTGGACACGCAGCATGGCGAGTGGTACTGGAGCGTATCGCCCGAAGGTAAACCTAATCTGAAGGATGACCATGCAGGATTCTGGAAGTGTCCGTATCACAACACTCGCATGTGTCTGGAAATTATAGAAAGGCAGAATAGTGTCATTAACTGCAAAGATTGAGGTTATGAGCACGTCTGATATGCAGTAACTTTGCACTCAGATACTAATAACTAAAAAATCAATGCAATTATGAAAAAACTTTTTACTTCAATGATTCTCATGCTGCTCTGCATCTCTATGTCAGCAGCAAATGACGCAAAAACTGTAGTGGCAACTGTCATGGACTCTCCGCAGACTATTGGCAATTGGGATAACACTATAGAGGTGGCAGGTGACTTGTTTACAAAGGTTGGCGCAAAGTCTGGCGACTATATCAGAGTAAACTACACGGTGACGGAGGAAGGGGCGCAGATACAGTTGTGTGCCAATGTGCCTTCATGGTATAACATCCTGCCTTGCATGGATGTCACCTCAGAGAATAAATATGTGGAACTGCAACTCTCGGACGAGATGCTGGCAAATATTGTGGCTGACAAACTCTTCGTGCAGGGAAAGCAACTCACCATCGAGAGTGTGCAGATAGTACGTGAGGGCGTGGCTGACGGCATCAGTGAAGTGGTGACTGTGAAGGATGGTGCTACAGGTTATTACACAATAAATGGTGTGCGTCTCGCAGAGAAACCACAGCACGGCGTGTATATACACAATGGCAAGAAGTATATTGTTAGATAAATGTTAGTAAGTTAGTTTTGATTGCCTGAAAAAGGTAGATTGGTTTTCTTTTTTGAAGTGCCTTGGGATGCTTGCGTAAAGAGTGCAAGTGCTCCAAGGCACTTTTCTTTTTTTTATTCTGCCAATAATGGTGACGTATAGTAGTTGCAGCGTCCTCGCTGCAACCGAGCATGGGCGTAAGCCATAGGAGGTACGGCGCCCTCGCCGTACCATAGCAAGGAGAATTTCTCAACTTAGCGAAGTACGCCGAGGGCGCCGTACCTCCTAAAGGGCAAAGCGAGGACGCTTCGCCTACTATAAAAAACTCTCATGCATTATTTGCTCGTTTAAGGCTTTTGTTGTAACTTTGCATCTGCTTTCGGGGTGTAGCGCAGTTGGTAGCGCACTACGTTCGGGACGTAGGGGTCGGGCGTTCGAGTCGCCTCACCCCGACCAAAAGCAAAAGAGGGTGTGCCAAGCAATGAATTGTGGCACACCCTCTTTTTCGTTATAAGAGCAACGACACCATCGCCAGGTAGGCGATGGTGTCGCAATATACATGATTACTTTCTCTTCAGAAGCAGTTCCTGAGTGTCTCTTGCTATGACGAGTTCCTCGTCTGTAGGCACTACGCAGACTGTCACCTTTGAGTCAGGAGCAGAGATGATAGCTTCCTTGCCTTTCACGTTGTTGGCCTCTGCGTCCATCTTTACTCCGAGGTATTCCAATCCCTTGCAAGAGTCCATACGCATGCCAATCTGATTCTCGCCTACGCCGGCAGTCCACACGATGATGTCCACACCGCCCATGGCTGCTGCATAAGCACCGATATACTTCTTGATACGGTATGCATACATGTCAAGTGCCAGTTGTGCACGCTCATTGCCTTCAGCGGCTGCATTCTCCACGTCGCGCATATCAGAGCCGACGCCAGAGATACCGAGCACACCGCTCTCCTTATTGAGGAAGTCTGCCATCTCCTGTGGCTTCTTGCCCAACTTGTCCATGAGATAGGTCACGGCAGAAGGATCGATGTCGCCTGAGCGGCTACCCATCATCAGACCAGCCAATGGGGTGAGACCCATGGATGTGTCGATACACTTGCCATACTCCACTGCGCTCACAGAAGCACCATTGCCGATGTGGCAGGTGATGATGCGCTGTGTCTTGATGTCACGACCGAGCATCTCGCATACGCGCTGTGACACGTAGCGGTGTGATGTGCCGTGAAATCCGTAGCGACGCACGTGATATTTCTCGTAGAGATCGTAAGGGATGGCATAGAGGAAAGCCTTCGCTGGCATTGTGGAGTGGAATGCATTGTCAAATACGCACACCTGTGGAGTGCCAGGCATATTCTTGTCTACTGCCTTCAGACCCTTCAGGTGACCTGCGTTGTGCACAGGAGCGAGGTCGCAGAGTTCCTCGATACCGTCTTCCACGCTTTGATCCACGATGACGCTTTCGCAGTATTTGTCACCGCCCTGCACCACTCTGTGGCCTACGGCGTCTATCTCGTCAAGTGACTTGATAGCACCCAACTCAGGGTCGGTGAGCAGGCTCAGCACGAAGTTTACGCCCTCATTGTGCTCAGGCATGTCGTGCATGATCTTCTTCTTCTCGCCGTTAGGCAATGTCACCTTTACGAAACTCTCGTCAAGACCGATTCTCTCAGCACCGCCGGCAGCCATCACTGACTGGTCGTCCATGTTGTAGAGTTTGTATTTTATAGAACTGCTACCACAGTTTAATACTAATATTTTCATTGTTGTTCTGTTTGTATAAGTGTATATGATGATGACTTATGCTTCCTTTGCGTCCATGGCCTGGCAAGCAGTGATTGCCACCATATAGTAGATGTCGTCTACGGAGCAACCGCGTGAAAGGTCGTTGACAGGACGTGCGATACCCTGAAGGATAGGGCCGATGGCGATGGCACCGCCAAGACGCTGCACCAGTTTGTAACCGATGTTGCCCACTTCAAGGTTAGGCACTACGAGCACGTTAGCCTTGCCTGCCACGTCGCTACCTGGAGCCTTCTTGGCTGCTGTGGCAGGGTCGAGAGCGGCATCAGCCTGCAGTTCGCCGTCAACCTTCATCTCAGGATAGCGCTCCTTGGCTATCTTAGTGGCTTCCACCACTTTGTCGATGATGTAGACGCTCTTGCCAGTAGCCTTGTCGATGGCATCCTTAGCAGATCCCTTAGTAGAGAAACTCAGCATGGCAACGTGTGGGTCAGTAAATCCTGCCACGCTCTTTGCTGTCTGGCATGTGGTGTAAGCGATTTGTGCCAACTGGTCTGCTGTCGGGTTAGGAGTCACGGCTACGTCGCCCATGACTACGATACCATTTTCACCATACTGCTGCTCGTGTGTGAGGACGAGCATGGCACCGCTCACGCAACTTACGCCTGGGGCGCACTTGATGATCTGCAGGGCAGGGCGCAGAGTGTCACCTGTGGTAGATAGCGCTCCAGAAATCTGTCCGTCAGCACCCTCAGTCTTGATGATCATGCATCCCAGATAGAGAGGATTCTTCACCAGTTCACGAGCCTTCTCGATGGTCATGCCCTTGCTCTTACGCAGTTCGGTGAGCAATGCGGCATACTCCTCGCTCTTCGGATTGTCGAGCGGGTCGATGAGGGTAGCCTGGTCTATATGAGTCAGACCCCACTTGGCTGCCAGATCCATTATCTCCTTTGGGTTTCCGATAAGGATGAGATCAGCCAATTTGTCGGCAAGAACCTTGTCGGCGGCACGAAGTGTACGCTCCTCGGTGGCTTCCGGGAGCACGATGCGTTGCCTGTTACTCTTGGCACGCATGCAAATCTTTTCTAGTAAATCCATTGTTTATGTTAATTCTCTGTCAATATACTTTCCAATTCTTCTGCGGAGAGTCTCACTCTAAACTTTCCGTTCTTGGCTGCTGTGATACGGCCTGTCTCCTCTGACACTACGATGGCGAGGGCGTCGCTGGTCTGTGATATGCCCATGGCGGCGCGGTGGCGCAGACCAAACTCCTTTGGTATGTCCATGTCGTGGGCTACAGGCAGGATACAACCGGCAGCCTTGAGACGCTTCTTTGATATGATGAGCGCTCCGTCGTGGAGTGGTGAGTTCTTGAAGAATATGTTTTCTATAAGTCGCTGATTGATACGAGCATCGATAATGTCGCCAGTCTCCACCACGTCGTCGATGTTGATGCCTTTCTCTATCACTATCAGTGCTCCTGTCTTCTGACGGGCCATGTTGAGGCAAGCCATGACGATAGGCATTATCGACTCCTTGCTCATAGACTCCTCTTTGGATCCTATGCCCAGCATGTGGGAGAAACGTCTGACGCGATGGTGTGAACCGAGGCTATAGAGAAATTTTCTCACATCTTCCTGGAAGAGGATGATGAGGCCGATGACACCCACGTTGATCAACTGGCTCATGATGCCTCCCAACAGGCGCATCTCAAGCACTTGGCTGACGATGAGCCATATGAGGACAAACAGCACTATGCCGGTGAATACATACAGTGAGCGCGATGCCTTCATGACCCTGTAGGCATAATAGAGCAACAGGGCCACGAGTATGATGTCGATGGCGTCTTTTATTCCGAAGTTCAAGAACATTTTTCTATAATCTTGATGGTTTCCACTGCCTGCTTCACGTCATGCACTCTCAGTATGTCTGCACCCTGAAGCAGGGCGAAAGCATTGACCACAGATGTGCCGTTGAGAGCCTCGTCGGGCGTGCTGTTCAGCAGTTGCCATATCAAGCGCTTTCGGCTGATGCCCACGAGGAGCGGATAGTGCGAGATGCGCAGTTGCTGCTGTCGCTTCATTATGCTATAGTTTTGGTCGATGTCCTTACCAAAACCATAACCTGGGTCAAGGATGATATTGTCGCATCCCAGTGCGTTGAGTGCCTTTGACTTGTCGATAAAGAGTGTCTTTACGTCTTCGGTCGTAGCACCTGTAGACATGAGGATGTAAGGCACGTCAAGGTCTGCCGTCAGACGATACATCTCGTCGCAACCTTCCGACACGTCATTGATGATGTCAGCGCCAAACTCCTCCACGCACATCTTTGCCACATTGGGGCGGAAGGTGTCAATGGAGAGGATGGCTTTGGGTTGTTCGCGTCGCACTATGACGAGGGCTTTTTTCAGACGTGCCATCTCTTCCTCTTCCGAGACGGGGTCCGACCCAGGTCGCGTGGAGCATGCGCCCACGTCTATCATGGTGGCTCCCTCGGCGATGATATCATTTGTGCGCTGGGCTATTTCCTTTTCCGTCTGCTTGCGGCTGCCGGCAAAGAAAGAGTCGGGGGTGACATTGAGTATTCCCATGACCTCAGGCTCATGGAAACAGTACTTTTCTCCGTGTAGGATAATGTATGGTAATTCAGTCTGTGACATCATATGCAAAATTACTAATAATATCAGAAAGTGCAATCTTTACATGACAATATTTTTGTTGCCATTCGTTGCCTCATAGAATAAATGTTTGTAATTTTGTGCAACCAGAAAAATATATAGTGATGTCAATCGAAGAACTCTATGATTTGTATGCCAAGCAGGGATGTTACACGACGGATAGTCGCAACTGTCCTGCGGGCTCGATATTCTTTGCCCTCAAGGGCGCATCGTTTGATGGCAATAAGTTTGCTATGACCGCTCTCGAGCAGGGTTGTGGTTATGCTGTGGTGGATGATAAGTCGCTGTTTGCCAGTGTGGAAGATAGTCGTATTATCCTTGTAGACGATGTGTTGCAAGCATTCAAGGATGTGGCGCGTGAGCATAGACGTCGTTTTAATATTCCTGTAATCGGTATCACGGGTACAAACGGCAAGACGACTACCAAAGAACTGGTGTCGACTGTGCTCGGTGCAAAATATAACGTGATGTTTACGCAGGGCAATTTCAATAATGATGTCGGCGTGCCAAAGACGCTCCTTAGACTCACTAAAGAGCATGAGATAGCGGTCGTGGAAATGGGTGCAAGCCATCCTGGTGACATAAAGACGCTTGTGGAAACTGCTGAGCCGACTTGCGGACTCATCACAAACGTTGGGCGTGCTCATCTGCTCGGCTTCGGTAGTTTTGAGGGCGTGAAGCGCACGAAGGGCGAACTCTATGACTTTCTCAAATCAAAAGGTGAGAAGGCATTTCTCAACGAGAATGACCCTGATCTCGTGCAGATGGCATCGGCGCGAGGTGTGGATACAATAGGTTATACGAAAGGTCATGTGGAGAGTTGCACGCCTTACATAAACGTGCGTCTTGAGAATGGATTGCTCATAAATACCCGACTGATAGGTACTTATAATCTTGCCAATGTGCTTGCTGCCGTCACTGTGGGAAGATATTTTGGTGTGAGTGATGAGAAGATACAGTCGGCGCTGGCTGATTATCAACCGAGCAACAATAGGTCGCAACTGGTGGTGACGGAGAAAAATAGTCTTGTCGTGGATGCCTATAACGCCAACCCTACGAGTATGGCTGCCGCTATAGAGGATTTCTGTAAACTTGATGTGGAAAAACCGAAGATGGCCATCCTCGGTGATATGCGTGAGTTAGGAGAAGTGTCGGTGGCGGAGCATCAGAAGATAGTGGACATGCTGGCATCATCTTCCATCAAGACAGTGTGGCTGGTGGGTGAAGAGTTTGGCAAAACTATGACCTCATTCCCTGTCTTCCCAAATGTGGAAGCAGTGGAACAGGCTATAAGCGCCAATCTGCCTGAGCGTCAGTGCATTCTGATAAAAGGAAGCAATGGCGTGGGACTATATAAATTGCCTGCCCTCCTTTAAAAACTGATTGCGTAAAAAAATGAAGCTATCTTCTCTGGCTGGCGAAGCTATCTTCTTTGGCCAACGAAGATATCTTCTCTGGTCGATGAAGCTATCTTCGTTAGGAGGAAGTGTGTCAAAACTGTTATTTTCATACTTACGGGCTGTAAGCCCAACTTCAATATAGTCCAGGGCAGAGGAGCGAAGCGACGGCACCCTGGGAATATAATCGTCCATATATAGAAGCGCCCTGTAAGGGCAACTACCTTATTTCTATCAACTTATTCGCGATTATAAAGCAGTTGCCCTTACAGGGCGCAAGATAGTTTGAATGCATAATTACCCAGGGCGTTGCCCTGGGCTATTAGCAGTTGCCCCGCTGGGGCGATAACCTATTTTGACACACCCTCTCCTGATGGTTGCAGCGAGGACGTTGCAACTAATATGAATAACTACTTAAGTCCGCTATCAAGGATTGCTTTCGCCCTCTATATAGTTTTCCATAAATAGGTTTTCACCATCCCATACGGCGTAGGTAAACTGTGATATCCAGTCGCCGAGAATCATCATGCGAGTCTTGGACGTGAGCATGAGGTCGAGTTCTATATGGCGGTGTCCATAGAGATAGAAGTCTATGTCCTTGTGGGTCTTCATATATTGCTTGGTGAATAGCACCAGGTGCTCCTTATCCTCGCCCATATATGGAGGTTCCATGCCGTCTTTCCTCTTCAGTCGACTGTGCTTTGCCCATGTCAGTCCTATCTTCATGGCAAAGTTGGGGTGCAGGAGATTGGTAAACATCCACTGGCACACTTTGTTGTGGAATATGCTGCGTATGAGTTTGAAAGACCTGTCGGGGTCACCCATGCCATCGCCGTGCGCCATGAAAAACAGTTTGCCGTAGATCTCCGTCGTCAGCGGTTCATAGTGCAAGGTCACGCCACACTCTTGCTCCAGGTAGTCATACGCCCAGATGTCGTGGTTGCCAGTGAAATAGTGCACCTCCACGCCCATGTCGGTGAGTTCGGCTATCTTACCAAGAAAACGTGTGAAACCTTTAGGCACTACATATTTCCACTCGTACCAAAAGTCAAACATGTCGCCGAGCATGTAGACTGCGGCGGCCTTGTCTTTTATTGAGTCAAGAAATCTT
This sequence comes from Gemmiger formicilis, assembly GCA_963586965.1. Taxonomy (GTDB): domain Bacteria; phylum Bacteroidota; class Bacteroidia; order Bacteroidales; family Bacteroidaceae; genus Prevotella. The sequence continues at coordinate 24,025 of CAVABU010000005.1, read as the reverse complement.
ACCAGTCGGCGCTCCTGAGTGCGTCGGTGGTCAATGGCAAGCGAGCCAAGGTGTGCGTCGGATATGATGTATATGGGTTTCAATGCTCTGTGTATCTATGAGTTAGTCAAAACCAAGTTCTACTCTCGCCTCTTCTGACATCATGGACTTGTCCCATTCCGGTTCGAACATCAGATTGACATTGGCTGTCGTCACGCCATTGATGTTGTCTAGTTTCTGGCGGACATCCTCCATGATGAAGTCTGCCGCAGGGCATCCAGGTGCTGTCAGCGTCATGTCGACATCGAGAGTGCCGTCGTCATGCAGGTCGATGTTGTAGATGAGTCCGAGATTGTATACATCTACTGGGATTTCAGGATCGTAGACGGTCTTGAGCACATCGACGATTCGTGATTCTATATTGTTTTTCTCTTCTATTGTCATAACTTTCCGTTTTCACGATAACTATAATAGTCACCGTCGGTCACTATCACGTGGTCGAGGAAATATATCCTCATGGTCTCGCATGCCTTGTTTACTGCCGACGTGATGCGGTCGTCGTCGCGGCTTGGCCGGTTGTTGCCGCTCGGGTGGTTGTGGCAGATGGCTATGACGGTGGCATTGCAGAGCAGGGCCTCCTTGATTATCATTCTGACATCCATCGCCGTCTCGGTCAGTCCTCCCTGTGACAGTCGGTAGTCGCGGATGAGTTTGAAGTTGCGTGTCATTAGCAGACACCATGCTTCCTCTATCTCCTTGTCTTGCAGACGACTGTGCATGTATTCGTATATGGCAGTCGCCGAACTGAGGTCTTCTCTGTCGGCAGCCTTTTCCAGTTGGCGACGCTTGCCGAGTTCGCATGCTGCGAGTATGGTGATGGCCTTTGCTTCGCCGATGCCATTATATCCCATCAACTCGCGGATGCTCATCTTGCCGAGGGTGTTGAGATTGCCTTTGCAGTCGCTGAGCACCTCTTGCATGAGCTCTACGGCACTTTTCTTCGGTGTGCCCGAACCGATTAGTATGGCGAGCAGTTCGGCTTTTGTCAATGCCTCTGCTCCTCTGTCACGCAGTTTCTCTCGTGGCCGGTCCTCTTCTGCCCATTGGTTTATGGCAAGGCTTCCCATGGTGGTCGACTATTTGTAGAATGTCTTATTGAAAGCCGAGAACTCGTCCTTGCCTCTGACGCATCGCTTCCACCACGCATTGATGAAGCCTAGTCCGTAACCCGTGAGTTGCACGAAGGCGGCGGGTATGCTCAGTAGACCGACTTTCAGACTCTTGTTTTGTCGTGAGGAGTCGATGAATATCAATAGCGAGTAGAGGATGAGCGGCGTAAGTGCTCCTGCTGTCAAGAATAGTCCTGCTATTGCCATGGATACAGGACCTGTCATGCAGTCGTATACTGACGGTCTTGACATAAACCAGATGCCTGTCAGCAGGGAGATGATGCCCAGCAAGGCTAATAGAAGGCAACATATTGTGCCCACGGTGAATACAGTGGGCAAGAGATGCACAACTTTCAGTGAGTCAGGATATTTCTTGAAGAGATTGATGCGCGCTATGCCTGAGTTGTATACTTGACGGAAGAACTTGCGGAAGTCTGTGCGCCTCTTGTGCCACACCCATGCTTCGGGGAATAGACGGCATCGGTATCCACCCTTGAAGATTCTGATGGAGAAGTCGATGTCTTCACCAAATCTCATCTTGGAGAAACCACCCAACTTATGATACACTGTCCTGCGTATGCCCATGTTGAATGAGCGTGGATAGAATTTGTCGAGTTTCTTCTTGCCTCCTCGTATGCCTCCCGTCGTAAAGAACGATGTCATGGAGTAGGAGATAGCCTTCTGCACAGGAGTGAATGATGGGTGTGCACTATCGGGACCACCAAAGGCATCAGCATCTTCGCGGTCCAATTCGTCTGCCACTGCCTGCATATACTGTGCGGGCAACACCACGTCACTGTCAAGTATCAACAAAAAATCTCCGGAAGCCCGTTCAGCGCCACAGTTGCGACTCTGTCCGGGTCCGGAGTTTTCCTTATATATATAAATAATGTCTAGTCTGCCGTCGTATTTGTTGCACACATCCTTGCATGGGATGCTACTTCCATCCTCCACGATTATCACCTCGAAGTCCTTGAGAGTCTGCTTTGTCAGGCTCTCCAGCAACTCGTTCACCTCGTCGGGACGGTTGAATACGGGGACGACAACAGAAAAGCGCATTATGCCTTTACTCTTCCTACGTAGCTTCCGTCACGTGTGTCGACAGTGATGGTGTCACCTTCGTTGATAAACAGAGGGACGCGGATCTCTACACCAGTCTCCAGTGTTGCAGGCTTGAGGGTGTTGGTAGCAGTGTCGCCCTTGATACCTGGCTCGCTATGAGTCACCTTCAGGTTGGTCTTGATAGGCATTTCTGCATAGAGCACAGTGCCGTCAGTAGTATCGCTGACCACAGTCACAGTGTCGCTCTCCTTCATGAATTCCACACCAGTGATGAGGTCCTTAGCGATAGGAGCCTGCTCGTAAGTCTCGAGGTTCATGAAGATGTAGTCCTCACCCTCCTGATACAGATACTGGTAGTCGCGGTGCTCGATGACTACGTCCTCAAGCTTGAAACCTACGTTCCATGTACGCTCGATTACACGGCCGTCAACCACATTCTTAAACTTACAGCGCATTACAGTGTTACCCTTACCTGGCTTGATGTGCTGGAAGTCAATACATACCCAGATATATCCGTCCATACGGATGCATGTACCCTTTTTGATGTCTTGTGAACCAATCATTTTCTTTAATTTGTATGTTTTGTTATTATTTGTTTTTCGAATATGTCGTGTCGTGGCAACGGAAGCCGTCTATGCATCAGTGACCTCGTAATAACCCGCACAACACGTGCAAAGTTACGAATTATCTTCCGCAAATATGCTGAAAAACAAGAAAAAGTGTGTAAAAAGAGAATAATTCTTGGTTATTTTAAAAGAAAAGAGTAACTTTGCAATCCAAAATGGAGTGGTTGTTAAATCATTTCCCGATTTCTTGTGTAATAACATATATAAAATAATAAGAAGATGAAAAGAACATTCCAGCCGCACAACCGTCGCCGCGTGAACAAGCATGGCTTCCGCGAGAGAATGGCCACTAAGAACGGTCGCCGAGTATTGGCTAACCGCCGTGCACGTGGTCGCAAGAAACTTACTGTTTCAGACGAGAATCACGGTAAATAACATTTTTCCGTTATCGGCGTCCTTTACAGCGACAAAAGCAGCATCAGTCTATTATAGCCTGAAAGCTGCTTTTTGCGTTTAAGGGAATGGGGACGCATACTTCTGACTATTACTATGGGCTTGACGGAAATCATTAGAAAACTTCGAGACAACTATTTCTGGGGCAACATTCTTGGCATGATAGTTGTTGTTGTGGTGCTTGTCGGCGCTGCGTGGATAGGTCTTGACTTTTACACTATGCACGGCAAGGCTGTCGTCATCCCGGAAGTACGCTTCAAGTCTATGGTGGAAGCACGTCGTATGCTTGAGGAGCAGGGGCTTGTCGTGATGGTGACAGACACTGGATACGTCAAGTCGCTTCCTGCAGACTATGTGCTCGAGCAGTCTCCTGCGAGTGGTGAGAAGGTGAAACCAGGTCATGTGGTTTCTATTATTGTAAACGCTTCGCACACGCCGACGCTGACCCTTCCTGATATTATACAAAACAGTTCGCTACGTGAAGCCATAGCCAAACTAAAGGCCATGGGCTTTAAGGTGGGTACACCGCAATACGTGGACGGAGAGAAGGACTGGATATATGGTGCCACGGTCAATGGCCGTCCAGTCATGGCAGGTGACCGTGTGCCTATAGATGTGGAAATCATCTTGCAGGCAGGCAGTGGTATGGCGTCCGAGGAAGACAGTGCCGACTTTGTGAATTCCCATATGGGCGAGACTGATGATTTCTCTGCCGATGACGGAGATATAGATGACTTTGTGGAAATACCATGATAGAAAGCGAAACAACAGACCTTTTAGAAGAAGTTGCTGACGACGAGCAGGGACAACTCTATGAGCATTTCCGACTTGTGGCAGATCCTCACCAGGAACCTGTCAGAGTGGATAAGTTTATGGTGGAGAAACTCCAGCATTCGTCACGCAATCGCATACAGAAGGCTACCGATGCAGGATATGTGCATGTCAATGACCGCCCTGTAAAGAGTAACTACAAGGTGAGGGCTGGCGATGTGGTCACTCTGATGCTTGACCGCCCGCGTCATGACACTTCAATACTACCTGAGAATATCCCCCTTGATGTGGTCTATGAGGATGATGATGTGATGGTGATCAACAAACCTGCAGGTCTTGTGGTGCACCCTGGTGTGGGCAACTTCACTGGTACGCTGGTGAATGCGCTCGCATATTACTTGCGTGACGTGCCTTCATATGATCCTAATGACCCAGAGGTGGGACTAGTGCATAGAATAGACAAGGATACTTCTGGCTTACTTGTCGTAGCAAAGACTCCTATGGCAAAGACGTCGCTTGGTGCACAGTTCTTTAATAAGACTACACACCGCTCGTATGAGGCTCTCGTGTGGGGACACTTCGTAGAGGATGAGGGACGCATAGAGGGTAATATCACTCGCGACCCCAAAGATCGTCTAAGGATGACGGTGACCTCTCCAGACTCTGGCATAGGCAAGGAGGCGGTGACCCACTATCGTGTGATAGAGCGATTTGGATATGTGACTCTCGTGGAGTGTATCCTCGAGACAGGTCGCACTCATCAGATACGTGCACATATGCGGCATATCGGGCATCCACTGTTTGCTGATGAGCGATATGGAGGAATGGAAATACTCCGTGGTGAGCGCAGTAGCACATACAAGGCGTTCATACAAAACTGCTTCAATGTCTGCCCACGACAGGCATTGCATGCACGCACACTCGGATTCGTGCACCCAAAGACAGGAAAACAGATGGACTTCACATCAGAGTTGCCGTCAGACTTGCAAGCATTGCTTGAGAAATGGCGCGCATATGTGAAAGGTACCACAAAAGATACATTTATGATATGAAAAAGAGAATAGCTATCGTCTGCGGAGGTGACTCCTCAGAGCATGATGTTTCTATGCGCTCTGGCGCAGGACTATATTCGTTCTTTGATAAGGAACGTTACGACGTAAAGATTGTCGAAACACGTGGCCTCGACTGGCAGGTGCATCTTGATGAAGAAAAGCGTGCGTCAGTTGACCTCAATGACTTTTCCTATGTCAATGCTGAAGGCAAGAAAGATGGTTTTGACTACATATATATCACAGTGCATGGCGCACCTGGCGAGAATGGTGTGCTGCAGGGTTATTTCGAGTTGCTCCATATCCCATATTCCACCAGTGGCGTGTTGGTAGAGGCGCTGACATTTGATAAGTTTGCCCTCAATAACTATCTGCGTGCATTCGGCGTCAATGTGGCTGACTCTCTGCTCGTGAGAAAGGGCGAAGAGCGTCCTTCGGATGAGGCTCTTGTGGAGCGTTTCGGATTGCCATTCTTTATCAAACCCGCTGCAGATGGTTCTAGTTTCGGTGTTAGCAAAGTGAAGTGTGCTGACGACATAGAAAAAGCTCTCCAACTTGCATTCGACGAGAGTGACGAGGTGATGGTGGAAGCTTTCCTTGATGGTACAGAGATCTCGCAGGGTGTATACAAGACAAAGGAAAAGTCTATCGTGCTACCTGCCACTGAGGTGGTGACGAGCAACGAATTCTTCGACTATGATGCTAAATATAATGGGCAGGTGGAGGAAATCACTCCTGCACGACTCTCTCCCGAGACTGCTCAAAAGGTAGCTGCTCAGACCAGTCGTATCTATGACATACTCCATGCCAATGGCATCATCCGTGTGGACTACATCATCTCCAAGAATGCTGACGGTAGTGACAAGGTGAATATGCTTGAGATAAACACTACTCCGGGCATGACTGCCACATCATTCATCCCTCAGCAGGTGCGTGCCGCAGGCATGGACATCAAGGAGGTATTGTCTGAGATAGTGGAGAATCAAATAAAGAAGTAAACAATACTGGCTATTGCCGAACATATAATATACAAACGACGAGTATGGCAACACTTTCCGATTTTGACGATATCAGACCTTTCTCTGACGAGGAAATGCATCAGGCAGTAGACAGTCTGCTTAATGATCGCCAGTTCCGGATTATCCTGAAGGGTTTTGTGCCATGGCTTCCGCAATCTTTGGTGCGTGTCATCATCAAGATGAGCCTTGTGGGACTGAAGACGACTCTAGGCTTCCAGAAGAGGTTTATGAGTCCAGCAATAGCCTATTTGTTGAGGAAATGTTCCGACGGTTGCCAGTTTGAGAATGCTAAGAGCAATACTTATGACCGTCGATACACCTTCGTGAGCAATCACCGCGACATCGTGCTTGACTCAGCCATACTTGACTACAAACTGATAAAGGATGGCGCTGCCACGACATGCGAGATTGCAATCGGTGACAACTTGCTCATATATCCGTGGATACGCACCATGGTGAGACTCAATAGGGCTTTTACTGTGCGCCGTTCGTTGGCTTCGCGTGAGATACTTCGCAGTTCGCAACACATGAGCGAGTATATCCACTTTGCCGTGAACGAGAAGCTGGAAAACGTCTGGGTGGCACAGCGTGAAGGTAGGGCGAAGGACTCTAATGATCGCACGCAGGAGTCGGTGCTCAAGATGCTTGCGTTAGGCGGTGAAGGCACGCCTGTGGAGAAGCTCAAGGATCTAAATATCGTGCCACTGACCATCAGTTATGAGTTTGACCCATGTGACTATCTCAAGGCGAAGGAGTTTCAGATGAAGCGTGACAACCCATCCCACAAGAAGTCACGTCAGGATGACCTTGACAATATGAAGGTGGGCATACGTGGCTACAAGGGACGCATATACTATCGTTGTGCGCCGTGTATCAACGCATGGATAGACGAACTTGCTGACCTCAAGGGCAACGAGTTTTACCAGGAGGTGGCGCGTAGGATGGATAAGGAAATCCATGCTGGATACGAAATCTATCCCAATAACTACATCGCTCTTGACGAATTGAATGGCGATAGTGCCAATGCCAGCCATTATACAGCGAAGGATAAATCGAGATTTGATGCATACATAGACAAGCAGTTGGCAAAGATAAAGTTGCCTAACAAGGATGAGGCCTTCCTCAAGGACAAGATGCTCAATATGTATGCCAATCCTCTGCGTAATTATCTGAAAGCCACTTGTAAGTAAAAAACTGTACCATATGTCAAAGTTCAGGTTTCTCACATTTCTTCTCCTCTCATCAGTATTTCTCGTGATGGTCATTGTCGGTTGTACGGTCGACAACTACGAGACGGGTGACGGCAACTATTCCTATATGACGTCGGCTTTCTCTATGCTTAAAACAAATAGCGAAGGCAAGGCAGTGTCATTCGTTACGGATGAGGATGCGGAATATAGTATAAGTAGTCCCGTGGAGATAAAAGGGGCGCGACCTGACACCACATATAGGGTATTGGCTTATTACAACGAGTCTGCGTCCAAGAAGACCCCTCTGCGTGGCATAAAGACTGTCTATGTGTTGCGTCCTCGTCCGGAGAGTAGCATTGTCACCGTACTGAGTGATCCTGTCGTGTTTAGGTCTGTATGGACAAGTGCCAATGGGAAATATCTAAACATCGGTTTTTATCTGATGGAAGGAGTGTCTAATAGTGAGGAAACGACCACGCAATCACTTGGTATGGCTGTCTCACGCAACCAGCAGGCTACTGATGCCACGCATAAGTCTTATAACCTGACACTGATGCATGGTCAGAATGGTGTGCCGGAATATTATAAGACTGAGGTCTATGCCAGCGTGCCTCTTGAAGGGTTTGCAAAGAATGACACTCTAAACATAAAAATAAATACATACGACGGCATATGTCATAAGACTATTATTGTGCCGTAGTATGTATCTTTTTTGTTTTATACTATTATAGGGATTCCAGCATGCGCTTGATGACCACCTGAGCTGATATCTCACGGTTGGCAGCCTCTGGTATCACTATAGAGTTTTCGCTTTCTATCACATCGTCTGTGACAATGAGGCCACGTCTTACAGGCAGACAGTGCATAAACTTGCCATTGTCGGTCCAACTCATATGCTCTGTGTCTACTGTCCATGACTCTGCATTTTCCACAGGCAGTATCTTGCCATAGTCAGCAGGATTGCTCACACCTGGACAACTCCAGTTCTTGGCATAGATGAAATCTGCTCCTTCGAAAGCTTTCTTCTGGTCATACTCCACTACGGAGTCTTTCACAAACTTTGGATCCAGCTCATAACCCTTGGGTTGTGTGATGACGAAGTCCACGTCAGCTGCATTCATCCACTGTGCGAATGAGTTTGGCACAGCCTGTGGCAACGCACGGCAATGAGGAGCCCATGTCAGCACCACCTTAGGACGCTTCTTTGTCTTATACTCCTCTATCGTGATGAGGTCGGCAAATGCTTGAAGTGGGTGCACAGTGGCTGTCTCCATGGCGAATACTGGTTTGCCTGAGTATTTCACAAATTGATTGTATACAGTCTCGGCATAGTCGTATTCGCGGTCAGTAAGTCCTGCGAATGAGCGTATGCCGATGAGGTCGCAGAATGATCCCATCACTGGAATAGCCTCCAGCAGGTGCTCGCTCTTGTCACCATTCATGATAACACCGCGCTCCGTCTCCAGTTTCCACGCACCTGCATTGACGTCAAGCACGATGACGTTCATACCAAGGTTCATTGCTGCCTTCTGTGTGGAGAGGCGTGTGCGCAAAGAGTTATTAAAGAACACCATGAGCAGTGTCTTGTGCTTGCCCAAGGTGTCATATTTGTATCTATCCGCCTTTATCTCTATGGCTTCCTTTAATGCTTCGTTGAGGTTGCCAAGGTCTTCTACATTGAGAAATGTCTTCATCCTTTTTACTATTAGTGTTTAAGATGTGGTCATGGTAAATCGTACTATGCCAATGCGCTCTTCAGTCTTTCGATGAAGTCGTCCGCCTGCACCTGTGTGATGCACAGTGGTGGGAGAAGTCTTAGTACGTTAGTACCTGAACATCCTGTAAAACAGTGCTGTTCCTTTACCAGTCGGTTTCTTATTTCCTTATAGGGAACATCCAGTTCGATACCAATCATCAGTCCCTCTCCGCGTACGTCCACGACATGTGGCAGATGTGCATTCTTCAGACTATTGATAAGATACTCGCCTACATTGTGGGCATTCTCTACGAGATGTTCACTCTCTATGACGTCAAGCACAGCGATGGCTCCAGCGCATGCCAGATGATTACCACCAAATGTGGTGCCGAGTTGGCCGTAAACGGGTTTAAACTTAGGTGATATGATGACGCCACCCATCGGGAAACCATTGCAGATGCCCTTTGCCACGGTGATGATGTCACCCTTGACATCGAGATGCTGGTGGGCAAAAAACTTGCCACTTCTGCCGTATCCGCACTGTATCTCGTCGAATATCAGCACGGTGTCGTATTCGTCACACAACTGTCTAAGGCCCTGCACGAAAGCCTTGTCTGCCATGCGTATGCCACCGACACCCTGTATGCACTCGATGATAACGGCGCACACATCGCCTTTCTCTATCTCCTTCTTCCATGCTTCGAGGTCATTGAGTGGCAGATAAGTCACGTGACCATTGTCATTGATAGGAGCTATAATCTTCGGGTTATTGGTTGCTTCTACGGCGAGCGATGTGCGTCCATGGAAAGCCTTCTCTGCTGACAAGATGCGAGTGCGTCCGTTGTAGAACGATGCAAGTTTCAGTGCGTTCTCGTTGGCTTCAGCACCGGAGTTGATGAGAAACAGTTGATAGTCGTCATAGCCACATACTTTGCCCAATCGCTTTGCAAGTTCCTGTTGCAGAGGGTTCTGCACGGAGTTGCTATAGAAACTTAGAGTGTTGAGTTGGCGTGTCATCATCTCCACATAGTGTGGATGACAGTGGCCGATACTGACTACGGCGTGACCGCCATAGAGGTCGAGGTATTCCTGGCCTTCAGAGTCCCATACGGTGCAACCTTTGCCCTTGGTGATGGCGATGTCGAAAAGTGGATATACGTCAAATAGATTCATTAGAATGCGCTTGCTTTTAATTGTAGTCCGGTCTTTTCGTCAAGGCCGAACATGAGGTTCATGTTTTGTACTGCCTGGCCGACAGCACCTTTCAGTAGGTTGTCGATGCAACTAATCATAAGTAGTTGGTCTTCATAGCGCTCCACATAAACCACAGCCTTGTTGGTGTTGACCACCTGTTTCATGTCTGGCGACTTGGTGGTGAAATGCGTGAAGGTTGCATCTTTGTAGTAGTCAGCATATATCTGTTGCACCTCTTCGATGGACTTGTCGCACTTGGCATAAGCGGTGACAAAGATGCCACGGGCAAAACATCCGCGTTGCGGTATGAATAGCACGCGTCCGTCATAGCCAGGATGTAATTCTTGCACAGTCTGATTTATTTCCAATAGATGTTGGTGTGTAAACGTCTTGTATACAGATATGTTGTCGTTGCGCCATGAGAAATGTGTCGTGGCACCAGGCTTCTGTCCAGCTCCTGTGCTACCAGTGATACCATTGACATGGATGTCGCCTGAGATGATGCCTGCCTTGAGCGCTGGCAATAGTGCCAACTGTATGCAAGTGGCAAAGCAACCTGGGTTTGCCAGGTGATTAGCCTTGCTTATCAACTCCTTATGTGTCTCTGGAAGACCATACACATAGTCGTGGTCGCCTGCTATGCGGAAGTCTTGTGCGAGGTCTATGATCTTCACTCCCTGAGGAATGGTGTGCTCCTTGAGGAAAGCCTCGCTCTTGCCGTGACCGAAGCAGAAGAATACTACGTCCACCTTGTCAAACGGCATCTCTGATGTGAACTCCATCTCCGTGTCGCCTATCAGACCCTCATGTACGCTATATATCTTGTTGCCCGCATTGCTCTCCGAGTTGGCAAAGACAATCTCTGCCTCTGGGTGATTGAGCAATATGCGTATCAGTTCGCCACCTGTATAGCCTGCAGCGCCTAAGACCCCCACCTTTATTCCTCCCCCAGGGGAGGACGAGAAATGTGACTGTTCTTTCATTTATATAATTCTTGTCTAATTACATCTAAAACATTTTCTATACCCGTCAACACTTCTTCGTTAGAAAATCTAAGCACAGAGAATCCTAAGTGTTTTAAGTGTTCTGTCCTATGAATATCTTTCTCCATTTGCTCATATTCCGAATGGTAACCTCCATCAACTTCAATTATAAGTTTTTTATCAAGGCAGACAAAGTCTACGATATAGTCTCCTATGATATATTGCCTATTGAACTTAAACCATAATTGTTTGCTACGCAAATATTCCCACATTATCATTTCTGCCTCAGTGGGATATTGCCTATTCTTTTTGGCAAACTCCTTTAACAGTAAATACCTGTCCGGAGCAGCATAGTTGTGTCTAAAACCCATAAACGAAAGAAGGTAATTTATTCCCCCCCCTAGGGGAGGGATGTCCGCAGGACAGGGAAGGGGTTATTATCTCTCTTCGTCAGGGTGAGCCAAGTAGTAAGCACGGAGTGGGGTAGAGGTCACCTTGATAAATCCCTTGGCATCTTCTGATGTCCATGCCTTTGCAGTCTCGCCGTATTCGCCGAGCTTATTCTTTACAAGGTCGTTAGGAGAATCTACTCCAACGGTCTGGAAACCAAGAGGACGCAACTCAAGTGTAACTTCTCCCGTCACATTGCGTTGTGATGAGGTGAGCATTGCCTCGATATCTGGCATTACTGGTTCGAGATACTGGCTCTCGTGCAAGAACATGCCATACCAATTGCTTACCTGGTCTTTCCAGTACTGCTGCCACTTAGACAATACGAATTTCTCAAGGAAACGGTGTGCACCAATGATAAGCATAGGTGCTGCAGCCTCAAATCCCACACGACCCTTGATGCCGATGATGGTGTCACCCACGTGACAGTCACGTCCGATGCCGTAGGCTGCACCGATCTCTTCTACCTTCTGTATGGCTTTTATCTTGTCATCAAACTTTTCCCCGTTAACTGAGCATAGTTCGCCTTTCTCGAAACCAAGTTTCAGTGTCTCAGGACCTTCCTTGGTGACGTGCTTCAGATATGCGCTCTCTGGCAGACCCTGTGTAGAGTCGAGTATCTCGCCACCGCAAATACTTGTTCCCCAGATACCTACGTTGTAACTATACTTCAGTTTGGTAAAGTCAGCGTAGTATCCGTTGGCATTGAGATAGTCCACCTCTTCCTGGCGCGAGAGGTTCTTGTCGCGTGTGAGTGTGATGATCTCCACGCCTGGAGCCTTCACCAGGAATGTCATGTCAAAACGTATCTGGTCATTGCCTGCACCTGTCGATCCGTGTGCGATGGCGTCAGCACCTATCTCCTTGGCATATTCAGCGATGGCAAGAGCCTGGAATATGCGCTCTGACGACACTGATATAGGGTAGCAGTTATTGCGCAATACATTGCCGAATACCATATATTTCAGCGACTTCTCGTAATACTCGTGAGTCACGTCAAGGGTGACATACTTCACGGCTCCGAGTTTGTATGCATTCTCCTCATTCTTCTTGAGTTGCTCCTCGCTGAAGCCACCTGTGTTGGCGCATGCTGCATACACATCGTATCCCATCTCCTTGGTGAGATACATCACGTTATAACTTGTGTCGAGCCCTCCAGAAAAGGCCACTACTACTTTCTTCTTTGCCATAATAAATTATTGTCCTGTTGTTATTTTCCGTCCAGTTCCTTTATTCTCTCGAGCACGTCATCGGGTATGCTTGCCGGCAGGTGTTCTGTCGGGTCATAGAGCATGGCTGTGCATATGCAATATTTTCTGCCTGTGCGATGAAGCACGTCCACATTGATACATCCTTCGCATCCACGCCAGAAGGCTTCATCATCGGTAAGGTCAGCGAATGTCACTGGCTTGTAGCCCAATTGGGTGTTCATCCTCATTACCGCTGCACCGCTGGTGAGTGAGAATATCTTGGCATGTGGCCAACGTGTGCGTGCCAACGTGAATGTCAAGTCTTTGATACGCTTGGATAGTCCAAGACCACGGAAGTCGGGATGTACGATAAGACCTGATGTGGTGACATATTTCTTGTTGCCCCAGGTCTCGATGTAACTAAATCCGGCAAAAGTGTCGCCCTGGAGTGCTATCACTGCCTTGGCTTCACGCATCTTAGTGGCAAGGTATTCGTGTGTGCGCTTGGCTATGCCGGTGCCTCTCACCTTTGCGGCGTCCTCTATAGTCTTGAGGATGAAGTCGACATATTTTTCGTCTTCTTTACTTGCAACTTTTACTTCTATCTCGTTCATTTTCTAAATGTCTGTCCTTGTGCGATATATCTACCCGTGCATGGGGATTATTACATCAAGGCTTTGTGTTATTTCGTTGGTGTCGCTACCCTCACGAAGTATTATCAGGATAGTGTCATCACCGGCTATGGTACCTAATATTTCGGGTATGTCGCTATTGTCTATGTTGTAGGCGATGCTACTGGCATAGCCTGGTCGTGTCTTGATGACACCTACGTTGCCTGAAAAATTGAGTGACACAAACCCTGATGTGGCAAGCATCTCGCTGGCCTTCTTGGGTGTGGACACACGACGATACATGGTGTCATTGGGCAATACGTACACGTATTTGCCGCTCATGCTTGCTGCCTTTGCCACTTTCAGTTGCTTGAGGTCGCGGCTGAGCGTGGCTTGCGTCAGTGTGAATCCTTCTTTCTTCAGGGCACGCAGAACTTCCTCCTGTGAACTCAATTCCATACTAGAGATGAGTACCTTCAGAGTTTCGAGTCTGCTTGTCTTTACTTTCATAATGTAGCCTTTCCTTTTAAGAGCGCTTTATCGCTATTGTAATAACATGTCTTTGTCAATGCAAAATTACAACAAATATACGTATACAACAAATATTATTGCATAAAACGTGCTCTTAAAAGGAAATAACTACTATTTATATGCAGGATATTCTATTTTTATGCAGTCTGTCGTGTTAGTTCTTGAAACTGTGTATCGGCGCTGGTATGCGTCCCTGTCTGTTGACAAGACGGCTACATCCAAATGGATTTACCGGCATTATAGGGGCGTAGCCGAGTAGTCCTCCAAACTCCACAGTGTCGCCAACTCCCATTCCTACGACGGGAATGATTCTCACCGCTGTGGTCTTCTGATTGACCATTCCTATGGCTGCCTCGTCGGCAATGATGCCCGAGATGGTGGTGGCTGGTGTGTCGCCTGGTATGGCTATCATGTCAAGACCTACGGAGCATACGCATGTCATGGCTTCGAGTTTCTCTATCGTGAGTGCGCCAGCATTGACTGCGTCTATCATGCCCTGGTCTTCGCTCACTGGGATGAAAGCTCCTGAGAGGCCGCCTACATAACTTGATGCCATGACGCCACCCTTCTTCACTTGATCATTGAGCAGTGCCAACGCGGCTGTGGTGCCTGGTGCACCTGCCTGGTCTACGCCTATGCAGTGCAGGATGTCTGCCACTGAGTCACCGATGGCAGGTGTAGGTGCAAGCGAGAGGTCGATGATGCCGAATGGTATGTGCAAGCGCTTGGATGCCTCCTGAGCTACCAACTGACCTACGCGTGTGATCTTAAACGCTGTCTTCTTGATGGTCTCACACAGTATCTCAAAGTTGACTGGTTTGCCATCAGGTGATTTCGCATCCATCTGCTCGAGTGCATACTTCACCACGCCAGGTCCGCTGACACCCACATTGATGATGGCGTCTGCTTCGCTTGGGCCGTGGAAGGCACCTGCCATAAATGGGTTGTCATCAGGAGCATTGCATAGTACTACCAATTTGGCACATCCCATCGAACCGTTGTCTTTGGTGGCTTCTGCCGTTTCCTTTATGATTTCGCCCATGAGTCGCACTGCGTCCATATTGATGCCGGTCTTGGTGGAACCCACGTTTACGCTTGAGCATATGCGCTCGGTGACTGCCATAGCCTTAGGGATGGAGCGCATGAGCAGTTCATCGCTCTTGGTCATGCCCTTTGATACCACTGCCGAGTAACCTCCGAGGAAGTTGATGCCTGTGTCAGCAGCAGCACGGTCGAGAGTCTTGGCTATCTCCACATAGTCGTCAGGAGTCTTGCAACAGTTGCCACCCACCATAGATATAGGAGTGATGGATATGCGCTTGTTGACGATAGGGATGGCGATCTCACGACTGATGGCTTCGCCCGTTGCCACGAGGTCCTTGGCGAGTGTCGTTATCTTGTTGTAGATATTGTCGCAAGTGGTCTGCAGGTCGTGGTCAGCACAGTCTAAGAGGCTGATGCCCATGGTGATGGTGCGCACGTCGAGGTTTTCCTGCTCCACCATGCGGTTGGTCTCGAGTACTTCGTTTATGTTAATCATATTCTATGCATTATGTTGAATATGTCATCAAGTTGGCATTTCACCTGTACGCCAGTGGCTTTGCCCAGTTCGGAGAGTTCCGAACTTACGCTATCAAAGTCTTTTTCGCATTTTGCGAGATCTACTATCATCATCATGTTGAAATACTCCTGCACGATGGTCTGGCTGATGTCCAGAATGTTGATGTCCTGTTCGGCGAGGTATCCGCACACGCTGGCGATGATGCCCACGGTATCCTTGCCCACTACAGTGA
The DNA here is from genome assembly GCA_963586965.1 of Gemmiger formicilis. Classification (GTDB taxonomy): domain Bacteria; phylum Bacteroidota; class Bacteroidia; order Bacteroidales; family Bacteroidaceae; genus Prevotella. Next base: position 8,319 of record CAVABU010000005.1, on the reverse strand, counting down.
TAATGGCTTTTCTCATTTTTGTATTCTCGTTGTGTTTATTATATTCGTTTTTACTTCATGTTGTCTGCACTTGGTGGTGCTGCGCCTTCTGCTGCTCCCCAACTCTTATTAGGATGTGGTCCCATCTCGAGCACGAGTGTGGCTCCGTCCTTGATGTCGTCATGGCTAAACCATGGTTTGTCCCACGTCTTACCATTGAGAGTGGCACTCTGTATGTATTTATTCTCTGTATTGCAGTTGTTTGCGATGATGTGGAATGTTTTGCCACCCGGCAACTGTATCTTTACATCGGAGAACAGTGGACTACCTATATTATAACTTGGCATGCCTGGTGTCACAGGATAGAATCCGATGGATGAGAACACTGCGAAAGAGGTGAGACCTCCGCCGTCTTCATCGCCAGGGATTCCCATGAGGTCATTGCGAAACCATGTCTTAAGGCATTGACGCACTCTTTTCTGCGTCTTCCATGGCTGTCCAGCGTAGTTATATATATAAGGTATATGCAGTGACGGTTCGTTAGCCATAGTAAACTGGCCTATGTTGCCTGTCTGGTCAGGCAACTGGAAATAAAACTCGCGCTTGCCATCGCCCATCGGTTCGGCAAATGTTTGGTCGAGGTTGGCTACAAGTTGGTCTCGTCCGCCCATGAGTTTCACAAGGTCGGCAAAGTTGTGCTGCAGATCCCAGCGGTAAGTCCATCCGTTGTTTTCGTCATATGCATCGCGTGCGCCGATGCCTCCGCCGAAGATGTAAGAGAAGTTTGGCAGGAACTTGCCGTCCTTATCTTTCGGATGGAAAAATCCCGTCTCGCTATTGTATACCGTGCGGTAGTTGTGTGAGAAATCAAAGAAATGTTTTGCTTCGTCCTTGTTGCCGATGAAGTCGGCGATGCGTGAAAGACACCATGTGTCATATGCCGTACCGAGAGTCACGGCTATAGGTTGGCGCTTCTCAAAACTTGAAACATTCGGATCAGTTTCCTTTTCGCCCTCGTTGAGTGCTGGTATATAACCGTTTTTCCAGTAGAACTCGTCTATCCATCCAGCCTTGTTGCCCGACCATGGAGCCAGCGTCTTTTCGGTGATGCCTTTCTTGCAATATTCGTAGGCGCGCTTGGCGTCCACGTTGAGTCCTTTGTAGAGAGCGTCTGCCACCATGGCGACACCATGATTACTATTCATACGACGAGAGTCGCCTGTGATCTCGGGGAATGTAGGCATCCACTTCGTACCCATCTGTTCTGCCATGCGGAGGTAAGACTCGATGATGGCTTCCTCTTTTTTCGGTTGTATGAGAGCACGCAGAGGGTGTGCAGCACGGTAAGTGTCCCAAATCCAGTCGTCTGTGTAGAATGGAGTACCCTCGTCTTCATGCACCTTGTGGTCATAAGCGCTATAGTAGCGACCGTCCTCGCTGAGGCATACTGGGCGCTCAAATGTGCGGTAGTAGGAAGTATAGAGCACAGTCTTCTCGTCTTCCGTGCCGCCCTCCACCTTTATCGTGGATAGAGTCTCATTCCATTCCTTGCGACCTTTCTCCTCTATAGCCTTGCGGTCGAATGCTTTGCCTTGCTCACGTGTCAGGTTCTTCTGAGCCTGCTCTTCGGAGATGAGCGAGATGCCGTAGCGGAGTGATACATCGCCCGTACCTTTAGGTAGACGCAGTGCCACGCTGACATTCTTTCCGTCTATGGTACTTTCCTTTGATACTATTTTGCCGTCACGGAGTATGCCACACTCAGATGGCTTCACATTCAGTTCGGCGTAGATGTAGACGTTTGCTTGTCCCCATACGTCCTGGTAGCCTTTGATGACGTTGCCTTTCACCGTAAGGTGGCCTTTCTCGGAGTTGAGGATGATGTAGGAATCCTTGTCCTTATCGTAGAAACTGATATCATAAATAGCACTCTGGTGAGCCACTGCCAATTGGGCACGCAACGTGTTGTCAGCCATCTCGATGTCGCTCGAGTAGGGGGTAATGGTCTCGTGGTCCCAGTTCATCTTCACCGTAGGAGTCAACTTCGAGTTTTGTGTTGGCGATATGCAGAAAGCAGAGTGCTCGCGGTGATTGGTCACCATAACCGGTAGTCCCTCCATCAATTCATCGGTGTAGGAGTAGCGACTTGGATAGATGCGAAGTAGAGAGTTAGGTAGTTGGATAGTAGCAAAAGTAGGTACCAGCAGATGACTGATGTTGCCGATGTATGGGTTTACATAGTCGACAGGTTGCTTTTGTGCAGTCGCGCTTGCGAGGCATGTGAATGCTGTCAATGCCATGGCAAGGATACGTTTCTTTATGACCATATTAAGTTTTTATGTTATTCATCCGCAAAAATACGCCTTTATATTGAAACTGCAAAGCAAGCGTGTGATTTTTTGCACCTCTTTATATATGTGTTACTTAAAGGTGCTAGTTTTCATGAGTTAAGCAGTCTTTATTTTCATCGACTTTTCATAGTCCTATTGCTGATGGAGGCTTAGTAAAACAATTTGAGATATTGCGTCAACCGTTGCGGTGTTTATGCTTTTCTCGGTTGTAAAACAATTGTTGAACGCATGTTTAACAATTGCTTTACACGTGTTCAACAATTGTCGCACACCTGTTCAACAACTGTTTTACAACTGACTCATTTCACTTCTTGACATTCCTTGGAAATTGTATTCTCCAAACGGATATTATCTTTCTGTTCTTTCATCCTTTCATCTTTCAGTGTTTCTTGTTGGTTGACAGCCTATGTTAGCAAATTATAGTCTTAAACTAAGTTAACGTCGGTTAATATTTGCAAGATATACCCCTTTGACGCCTCGAAAGAGTTCTATATATTATGTGGTTACAAGAAAAATTCGTAACTTTGCACTTCGAAAGCGGTTGATAAGAGGCTGACTCTGACGAGGGTTGTGTCTTGAGTGTCAGACGAGTGAGATTCTGATGCTTGCCGCGCTTGAAAGATTGAAAATAGAAACAATATAAATTTTAAAAGTAACAATTATGCCTACTATTTCACAATTGGTAAGAAAAGGCAGAAAGGTTCTTGTAGAAAAGAGCAAATCACCAGCTTTGGAATCATGTCCTCAGCGTCGCGGTGTATGTGTTCGTGTTTATACAACAACCCCAAAGAAGCCTAATTCGGCAATGCGTAAAGTTGCCCGTGTTCGTTTGACAAACCAGAAGGAGGTAAACTCCTACATCCCAGGAGAGGGACACAACTTGCAGGAGCACTCTATTGTGCTTGTTCGCGGTGGTCGTGTAAAGGATCTTCCTGGTGTACGTTATCACATCGTGCGTGGTACTCTTGATACCGCAGGTGTAGCAAGCCGCACACAGCGTCGCTCTAAGTACGGAGCTAAGCGTCCAAAGGCTAAGAAGTAAAAAAAAAGAAGAGGGCTGCGCTTATATATATAAATAATGTGGGAATGCGAGTTCCGTAAGTGAGCGCTACAGACAACGGTCTGGCCCGTAAATAAACAAACAGTTTTGCTGGAGAAAGTTGGATACACCGGTTGAGTAAGTGTCAAAGAGATGATGCTGAAGATGATCAGAACGAGACAGCCCCAGACAAACAAATCATTAACAAACAACAATGAGAAAAGCAAAACCAAAGAAGCGTGTGATCCTTCCGGATCCAGTTTTCGGTGACCAGAAGGTTACAAGATTCGTAAATCACCTTATGTATGACGGAAAGAAGAACGTGGCTTACACTATCTTCTATTCTGCTCTTGAGATTGTAAAAGATAAGATGGCTAAGGAGGAGAAGACTCCTCTCGAGATCTGGAAGCAGGCTCTTGATAACATCACTCCACAGGTGGAGGTGAAGAGCCGTCGTATCGGTGGTGCTACTTTCCAGGTGCCTACAGAGATTCGTCCAAGCCGTAAGGAGAGCGTTTCTATGAAGAACCTTATTATCTTCGCTCGCAAGCGTGGCGGTAAGTCTATGGCTGAGAAGCTCGCTGCTGAGATCCAGGATGCTTACAACAACCAGGGTGGAGCATTCAAGCGTAAGGAAGATATGCACCGTATGGCAGAGGCTAACCGCGCTTTCGCACACTTCCGTTTCTAATAAAGATTTAACGATAGCATAAAAATGGCAAAGCACGATTTACATTTGACCAGAAACATCGGTATCATGGCTCACATCGATGCCGGTAAGACAACAACATCTGAGCGTATTCTTTTCTACACCGGAAAGACTCACAAGATCGGTGAGGTGCATGACGGTGGTGCAACAATGGACTGGATGGCGCAGGAGCAGGAGCGTGGTATAACCATCACCTCTGCAGCTACCACTTGTTTCTGGAATTATGATAACAAGCAATATAAGATCAACTTGATCGACACTCCGGGACACGTTGACTTTACCGCTGAGGTGGAGCGTTCGCTCCGTGTACTCGACGGTGCTGTCGCTACTTATTGTGCCGTTGGTGGTGTAGAGCCTCAGTCAGAGACTGTATGGCGTCAGGCTGACAAGTACAATGTTCCTCGTATCGGTTACGTTAACAAGATGGACCGTTCAGGTGCTGACTACTATGACGTAATCAAGCAGATGAAGGAAGTACTTGGCGCTAACCCAGTGAACATCTGCTGCCCTATCGGTGCAGAAGAGAACTTCAAGGGTCTTGTTGACCTTATCAAGATGAAGGCTATCCTTTGGCACGATGAGACTATGGGTGCAGAGTATGAGGTAGACGATATCCCTGCTGACATGGTTGATGAGTGCAACGAGTGGCGTGAGAAGCTTCTTGAGTCAGCTTCTGAGTTTGACGAGGCTCTCATGGAGAAGTACTTCGATGACCCTTCATCTATCACTGAGGAGGAAATCATCGCTGCTATCCGTAAGGGTACTATCGCCCTGCAGTGTGTGCCAATGCTCTGCGGTTCTTCATTCAAGAACAAGGGTGTGCAGACAATGCTTGACTATGTTTGCGCTTTCCTTCCTTCTCCAATGGATACAGAGGCTATCATCGGTACTAACCCTTCTACTGAGGAGGAAGAGGATCGTAAGCCTTCTGAGGACGAGCCTACATCTGCTTTGGCATTTAAGATTGCAACTGACCCATACGTTGGTCGTCTCGTATTCTTCCGCGTTTACTCAGGTAAGATTACCGCAGGATCATATGTGTACAACCCACGTACTGACAAGAAAGAGCGCGTAAGCCGTCTCTTCCAGATGCACTCTAACAAGCAGAATCCTGTAGAGGAAATCGCTGCAGGTGATATAGGTTCAGGTGTAGGTTTCAAGGATATCCGTACTGGTGATACTCTTTGTGATGAGACACATCCTATCGTACTGGAGTCTATGACATTCCCTGACACTGTGATCTCTATCGCAGTAGAACCAAAGTCTCAGGCTGATATCGCTAAACTTGACAATGGTCTTGCTAAGCTTGCTGAGGAGGATCCTACATTTACCGTTCGTACTGACGAGCAGAGCGGTCAGACCGTTATCTCTGGTATGGGTGAGCTTCACCTCGACATCATCATCGACCGTCTGAAGCGTGAGTTCAAGGTAGAGTGTAACCAGGGTAAGCCACAGGTTAACTATAAGGAGGCTATCACACGCGAGGTTACTCTCCGTGAGGTTTATAAGAAGCAGTCCGGTGGTCGTGGTAAGTTCGCTGACATCATCGTGACAATCGGTCCTAAGGACGACGATTACACAGAGGGCGACTTGCAGTTCATCAATGAGGTTAAGGGTGGTAACATTCCTAAGGAATTCATTCCTTCAGTACAGAAGGGATTCGAAGACTGCCTCAAGGCTGGTGTTCTCGGTGGCTTCCCTGTAGTAGGTCTGAAGGTTGTGCTCACTGATGGTTCATTCCACCCAGTTGACTCTGACCAGTTGTCATTCGAGCTTGCTGCTCACAACGCATTCAAGAATGGTTGTCCTAAGGCAGGTCCTGTTCTCATGGAGCCTATCATGAAGGTAGAGGTTGTTACTCCTGAGGAGAACATGGGTGACGTAATTGGTGACCTCAATAAGCGTCGTGGTATGGTACAGGGTATGGAAGAGGCTCGTAGCGGTGCACGCATCGTAAAGGCTATGGTTCCACTCGCAGAGATGTTCGGTTATGTAACCGCTCTCCGTACCATCACTTCTGGTCGTGCTACTTCTTCTATGGAATATGATCATCACGAGGCTGTGTCAAGCTCTATAGCTAAGACAATCCTCGAGGAAATGAAGGGCCGCACAGACCTCCTGTAAAAAATGAAACAAAGCGAACGGTCACCGTTTAGCGAATGACTCTTAAGCGGTGTGCCGATTCGCTCTTAATAACAAAATAATAACATTAAATTCAGACAATGAGTCAGAAAATCCGTATCAAGCTGAAGTCTTACGACCACCAGTTGGTAGACAAGTCAGCAGACAAGATTGTTAAGGCCGTGAAGGCTACTGGCGCAGTTATCAGCGGTCCTATTCCGTTGCCAACACACAAGCGCATCTACACAGTGAACCGTTCTACCTTCGTTAACAAGAAGGCTCGTGAGCAGTTCCAGCTCTCAGACTACAAGAGACTTATCGACATCTACAGCTCAACAGCAAAGACCGTTGACGCTCTGATGAAGCTCGAACTCCCAAGCGGTGTAGAAGTAGAGATCAAAGTCTAGTACGACGTAATAATAATGAATAAATCTTTTATAAGTTATAATTATTAATATTAATTGAAATGCCAGGATTAATTGGAAGAAAAATCGGAATGACATCCGTTTTCAGTGCCGACGGCAAGAACATACCGTGCACTGTTATCGAAGCTGGTCCTTGTGTTGTAACCCAGGTTAAGTCCGTAGAAAAGGACGGTTACAAGGCTGTTCAGTTAGGTTTCGCAGAGGCTAAGGAGAAGAATACTACTAAGCCAATGATGGGTACCTTTAAGAAAGCAGGCACAACACCAAAAAAGCACTTGGCCGAGTTCAAGTTTGATGAGGAGTACAACCTCGGAGACACTATTACTGTAGAACTGTTCAATGGAATTGAGTACGTTGACGTAGTAGGTACTTCTAAGGGTAAAGGCTTCCAGGGTGTTGTAAAGCGCCACGGATTCGGCGGTGTAGGTCAGTCTACACACGGTCAGGACGACCGTCTGCGCGCACCAGGTTCTATCGGTGCATGTTCTTACCCTGCAAAGGTATTCAAGGGTATGCGTATGGCAGGCCAGATGGGTGGTGACAGAGTTACTACTCAGAACCTCAAAGTGTTAAAGGTGATCCCTGAGAGCAACCTTCTTATCGTTAAGGGCTCAGTAGCAGGTCACAATGGTTCAACCGTATTAATCGAGATGTAATCATGGAAGTGAACGTATTGAATATTAAAGGACAGGAGACCGGAAGAAAGGTCGCTTTGAACGAAGCTGTCTTCGGAATTGAACCTAACGACCATGTTCTCTATCTTGACGTTAAGCAGTATCTTGCTAACCAGCGTCAGGGAACAGCAAAATCAAAGGAACGTAGCGAAATCACTGGTTCAACACGCAAGCTCGGTCGCCAGAAAGGCGGTGGCGGTGCTCGTCGCGGTGATATCAAGTCACCTGTATTGGTAGGTGGTGGCCGTGTATTCGGTCCTCAGCCACGTGACTATAGTTTCAAACTCAACAAGAAGGTTAAGACTCTCGCTCGTAAGTCAGCTCTTTCTTACAAGGCTCAGGAAAACGCAATCGTCGTAGTAGAGGATTTCGCTTTCGAGGCTCCTAAGACAAAAGAGTTCGTAGCACTGACAAAGAACCTCAACGTTGAAGGCAAGAAGACTCTCGTCGTACTGCCAGAAGTTAACAAGAATGTTTACCTCTCTGCACGCAACGTACAGAAGGCTGAAGTGATGACAGCAAACACAATCAATGCTTACAAGGTACTCAACGCTGATGTACTCGTTATCGCTGAAAGCTCGCTTGCTAAAATCGAGGAGACCCTTACAAAATAATCATAGGAGAACAAGAATATGGCATATATAATAAAACCATTGGTTACAGAAAAGTTGACCAAGATCTCAGAGAAGCGCCCAAACCGCTATGGTTTCGTTGTACGTCCAGAAGCTAGCAAACTCCAGATTAAAGCTGAGGTTGAGGGTCTGTACAAGGTTTCAGTCGTAGACGTAAACACTATGAACTATGCTGGAAAGCGTTCAAGCCGTTACACAAAGGCTGGACTTGTTAAAGGTCAGAAGGCATCGTTCAAGAAGGCTATCGTGACTCTCAAAGAGGGCGATACAATTGATTTTTACAGCAATATTTAATTAGATAATGGCAGTACGTAAATTTAAGCCAGTTACTCCTGGCCAAAGACACAAGGTTATTGGCACGTTCGAGGATATTACTGCATCCGTGCCAG
>CAVABU010000004.1:35068-40850 GCA_963586965.1 Gemmiger formicilis | reverse complement strand
TTGAAACTCTCATCAAACACTACCTTTTCTATCTTGTCCCTGATATTACTGCTTGTCCACACAGGACTACTCGTTCCTGTATTGAGATTGTAGTCGCTATCTTGCTTGTCGCTATTGTAATAGAATGTGAGGGTGTTGTCTGTGAGTCGTGCGTATGCCTCGTCATCAGCCTGTGCAGCGACAGGGGAGAATGCCCACAATGTTGTCATCATCACCATCATCATGCAGATGTGGCAAATGTTTGTTAACTTCTTCATAATCGTTTGTTTATAAATGTCTCTTGACGGGACCTGTTTTTATACGATATAATGTTATAGTGATATTTCCAGACTGACGGGACAATGGTCGCTGCCCTCTATCTCGGTGTGTATCTCGGCTGATGTGATTTTGTCGGCTATGCGGTTGGAGACGATGAAATAGTCTATACGCCAACCGATATTCTTTGCGCGACTCTGAAATCTATAGCTCCACCATGAGAATTTCTGCTCTTCCGGGTGAAGCAGTCGGAAGGAGTCAGTGAAACCGCCACGCGGTTCTTTAGCGTCTTCTGCACGAAATCCATATCCCAGGATGCGACTCATGGCAGTGCGCTCTTCATCTGAGAATCCAGGATTCTGATGATTATTCTTTGGGTTCTTCAGGTCAATATCCTCGTGTGCCACATTAAGGTCACCGCAGAATATCACCGGTTTGTTGGCATCAAGAGACTTGATATAATTAAGAAAAGCCTCTTCCCAGTCCATGCGGTAATCTAGTCGTCGCAGTCCATCCTGCGAGTTTGGTGTATAGCAAGTCACCACATAGCAGTCTTCCATCTCCAGGGTGATGACTCTTCCTTCGTGGTCGTGCTCGTCAATGCCAAGTCCGTAGGTCACATTGAGAGGAGTCTTGCGTGTGTAGATGGCAGTGCCGGAGTATCCTTTCTTGTCGGCATAGTTCCAGTAAGACTTGTAGCCATCAAACTGCAAGTCCAGTTGTCCTTCCTGCATCTTTGTCTCCTGCAAGCAGAAGAAGTCGGCATCAAGTGCGAGGAATGACTCCTCAAACCCTTTCTTTACGCAGGCACGCAAGCCGTTTACATTCCACGAAACGAGTTTCATCCTTTATATAATAAATGTAATTATGAGTGGTGGTCGATTTCTATTCATAGTAGTTGCAGCGTCCTCGCTGCGACTAAGCAAATTTGAGAATTAAGGGCAAAGCGGGGACGCTTCGCCACTGTGCTTAATAAGCGACGGTGATCTTGCCTTTGACAAGACTTGCTTGTCGGAATCCTGCCTCGCGCACCTTTCTTAGCATCAGTTCGGCTTCGCTGTAAGAGCGGTAGTTGCCCATACGGCATATCCATCGCGGAGAGTAGAAGTGCACATACACCGGTTGGTCAGGAAACTCCATCTTTATCTTGTTGCCTATCGACTCCGCCTTGCTCTTGTCAGTGCGAGAGTTGCCTCCAGCAAACACCTGTATGCGATAGCCCGTCACCTTCTGCGTGCGTCTGACAGTGGAGGTGCTTACTGATGTAGACGGAGTGTACTCGCTGACCGTAGACTCCTCATGTGCGGGTTTCTTTGGCGCAGTCTCATGCTTGGGTTCCGTGGCAGTCTTCTTCTCCTGAGTGACAACGGGTTTCTTAGCAGTGGCATCCTTTGGAGCGTTACCGTTGACCAGTTTGTCAATCTCATGTGACTCCACCACGGTGACGTTGCCCTTGCCTGCCTCACGAGTCTGCAGGTGTTCCAAGTAAGTCTGTGCACTCGCGTGGAGTGCACAGACCATCATGGTCAGCATGATAAATGATTTTCTCATCAATTTGCTTTTTGTTTTCCGTTCCTCATTAGAGGAATGCATACTGGTGATTAGCCCCAAGCGTCGATGATACCCTTGAAGTCAGCAGCCTTGAGAGAAGCGCCACCGATAAGACCACCGTCGATATCAGGCTTAGCGAAGAGTTCAGGAGCGTTAGAAGCCTTGCAAGAACCACCATAGAGGATAGTAGTGTCAGCAGCAACCTCTGCGCCGTAAACCTCAGCTACGCATGAGCGGATGTAAGCGTGAATCTCCTCAGCCTGGTCAGCAGTAGCAGTCTTGCCTGTGCCGATAGCCCAGATTGGTTCGTAAGCGATCACGATATTCTTCCACTCCTCAGCAGTGAGGTTGAATACAGATCCCTGGAGTTCTGCCTTTACCACCTCGTTCTGCTTGTTAGCCTCACGCTCTGCGAGAGACTCGCCAATGCAGAAGATCACCTTCAGACCGTTAGCCAGAGCCAACTGCACCTTCTCCTTCAGGATCTCTGGAGTCTCCTTGTAGTACTCACGACGCTCAGAGTGGCCGAGGATGACATACTGTGCACCTGTAGACTTCACCATCTCTGCTGACACCTCACCTGTGTAAGCACCGCTTGCCTTGTCAGCGCAGTTCTCAGCACCGAGTTCGATAGCCGAACCCTTCACGATCTCAGCCACGCTTGCGAGGTGGATGAAAGGAGTGCAGATGATTACGCCACAGTTAGGATTCTTTACTACTTCGGTGAGTTCCTTAGCGAGAGCTACACCCTCCTGCAGGTTCTTGTTCATCTTCCAGTTACCTGCTACAATTTTCTTTGCCATAGGTTTAATTGAATTATTTGTTAATAATGATGTTGAACGTTTCTTTTTCTTTATCCATTTTGTCCAAGCCCACATCCTGTCGGCTATGCTTAGCAATACTATTGGCAATATGAAGAGCAGTAGTATCTCCGCTATCTTCATAGTCTTGCTGGTGTCCTTCTTGCTGCCTATCTCCAGTTTCTCGAGCGGAGCATTCAGTCCATCGGTGGAGGGCAGAGCATTGTGACTCCATTTCTGTATTATCGTGCCATCCTTGAGCAGAAGCAGTCCAGGATTGCTCCTTATGATGGTCTTCAGCGTCGTGGCGTCAGTATTGCAGAATTGATATTCCGCACCCGTCATGTCCTGCCAACGGTCGATGGCTTTCCCATTGCTTGCCGTGAGGCAGTAGAACGGGTATCCATGGTCTTCGGCATACTCATATATCTGGTCTATCTGACCAAAGTTGGAGTCATCCGCCTGTTCCAGTTGCGGAGATATGAGCAGGAATGTGTATCCCTTTCTGTCAAGCACCTCGTCCGTGATGTCATCTCCTTGCAGGGTCTGTATGGAGAAGTCATGTATCGGCGGTACGTATCCCTCCTTTGTTTTCACTGTCTTGCTGTCGACAAACTCCCACGTGGAGTCGGGGTAGTCTTCCAGCGAGAACTCCTTGGTGACGCCGTCCTTCTTCATGATGAAGGTGGTCGCAAACTCCGGTTGCTCAGCCCCCTCAGGTATGTCCATCCCCGCCTTGATGTTTGCCCCGATCTTGTATGGACGGAAGTCAAACTGTGGCAAGAAATACAAACTGTACAGTGACGTGCCAAGTATGAACAAGATGCTGTAGTCAAACACTATCGCGCTATTGTCCCTTGACAAGAATCGCACCATGAGTGTCGGTCGCCATGCCAACAGGATGCTTATAGCAAGCAAGACCACATTCTTGGCGAAGGTCTCGCCATTGGTGAGCCTTATGGCATCACCGAAGCATCCGCAGTCGCTGATGGGATTGGCTACGACAAGCCAAAGCGTTATCAGCGTCATCACCGTCATGAATGCCACTGTGACCTTGGAGGCAATGTGCCTGCCTATGGCGAAGAAAAGCATCACGCCGAGGATGAACTCCGTGGCGGAAAGTATCACCGATGTGGATAGCGTTATCCAGTCGGGCACCATTCCCACCATGCCGAGAGCCTCGAGATAATCCTGTATCTTGTATTGCGTGCCTATGGGGTCAATGGCTTTCACATAGCCTGACAATATAAACACGACGGCGATAGCCATCCTGCAGATATTGACCCATATGATGCCCAAAGTCTTTAGCACGTCGATATACGTTTTATCCCCTTACACCCAACTTTATCACACCAAACACGGCATAGTTGATGATGTCCATGACATTAGACGCTATACCCTCGCTGGCGATGGTCTCGCCATTGTGATTTTCTATCTCCTTGATACGCTCTATCTTAGTGAGTATGAAGTCCGTGTAACTGCTCACGCGCATGTCTTCCCATGCTCCACCGTAGTCATGATTCTTCTTGAGCATCAGTTCGGTGCACTCCTTTGCCCAACTATCATATTCCGCCATCGCCTCATCATTGGTCATGTCCACCTTGTCGGCAAAACCTTTTTCGAGTTGTATAAGGCTCGTTATACCATAGTTGATGAGCGCCATAAACTCCGGCAGTATGCCTTCGCCCACCTTTGTCTCACGATTTATCTCGAGAGTGCGTATGCGCTTCGCCTTGATAAACAGTTGGTCAGTCAGCGACTCAGGTCGCATCATGCGCCAAGATGGTTTGTAGTCATACAACTTCTTGCGGAAGATGTCGCGACACATCTCCATGGCCTTCTGAAATTCAAGGTCTGTATTATTTCCCATTTTGCTTTGCTCTGATTATTCTTACCAGTCCGCACTCTGCATCATAGCGTGCCTTGAGTGAGTCTCTCTTATTGCGTAGCATATTCTGCTCCAGCAGTGTCGGCGCCTTGTCGATCTCCTTGAGTGTGGCTTGCAGGGCAGAGTCAGTCTTCTCCACCTCGTGCTGTGCTTGCATGATCGATGCCTCCTGCCACAGGGTGATGGCACGCTTGCGAGCCTCCACAGCCTTGGGATATTTGTGTCGGAGCGACTGTATGGAGTCAAGAGCCGCCCGATAGTCGCCCGCCTTCACATTCTGTTCGATGTTTTCCAATAAAGGCTTTGCTACGTCATCCTCCGTCTTCTGCTTGCACGATAGTGTGGCAAGCAAGGAGAAAACGAGAATCGCGGATATGGTCATGAGTCGTTTCATATTTGCAAAATTACTAAAAAAAGTCAAGTTCTCGTATTTTCTTAGTAATTTTGCGGTCGCTTTAACCCGCTTTAAGAAGATTTTTATATACGCGATGAAGAATTACACTGATGCCGAACTGGCGGAGATATTAGATAAACCGGTCTTTCACAAGATAAGCCAAGCTGCTGACAATTTGGGTGTTGACTGCTATGTGGTCGGCGGTTATGTGCGTGATATCTTTCTCCAGCGCCCATCCAATGACATCGATGTCGTGGTGGTGGGAAGTGGCATCAAAGTGGCTGAAGAACTCAAGCGTATACTTGGTAAAAAAGCAAGTGTGCACGTGTATCGTAATTTCGGTACTGCACAGGTGAAATATTATGGTACGGAAGTGGAGTTTGTGGGTGCCAGAAAGGAAAGTTACCAACGTGACTCGCGCAAGCCGATAGTGGAAGATGGCACGTTGGAAGATGACCAAAATCGTCGTGACTTCACTATCAATGCCTTGGCGATATGTCTCAATAAAGACCGTTTCGGAGAACTCGTCGATCCTTTCGATGGGCTCTATGACATGGAGGATGGTATCATTCGCACCCCTTTGGATCCAGACATCACCTTCTCCGACGACCCTCTGCGCATGATGCGGTGCGTGAGATTTGCCACCCAACTCAATTTCTTCATTGATGACGAGACCTTTGATGCTCTTTCACGCAATAAAGAGCGCATAAAGATTATCAGTGGCGAGAGAATTTCGGAGGAATTGAATAAGATATTGCTGTCGCCTGTGCCAAGCAAGGGTTTTGTGGATTTGCAGCGCTGTGGATTGCTCGAACTCATCCTCCCCGAACTGTCTGTGCTTGACAATGTGGAGGTGCGCAATGGTAGGGCACACAAGAATAATTTCTATCACAC
>CAVABU010000004.1:0-34725 GCA_963586965.1 Gemmiger formicilis | reverse complement strand
CTCATGACGCTATGCGAGGCAGATATCACGAGCAAGAATGAGGTGAGAAAACATCAGTTTCTCGAAAATTTCCGCCTTGTGCGTGAGAAACTGAAAGACTTGGAAGAGCGTGACTATAAGCGTCTGCTTCAACCAGTTATTGATGGTAATGAGATTATGGAGATGTTTGGTCTCAGACCGTCTCGCGAGGTCGGCGTCCTCAAGCAATTCCTCAAGGATGCCGTGCTCGACAATCGCGTGGCTAATGAGCGCAAACCCCTCATGGCGCTCCTGCTTGAGAAAGCGTCAGAAATGGGGTTGTCACGCATCTCATAAAAATGAAGCTATCTTCTCCACCCAACGAAGATATCTTCTCTGGCTGGCGAAGCTATCTTCTCCGAGCGATGAAGATATCTTCGTTAGGAGGTACGGCGCCCTCGCCGTACCATTTTGCCATAAGCTTTTTATCAGTGATTACTTGTATAAGGGCAAAGCGAGGACGCTTCGCCTACTATAGTTTGCATTTCATAGTAGTTGCAGCGTCCTCGCTGCAACCACGCAAGAGAAATTAACATTATTCCTTGAGATGGTACGGCGAGGTCGCCGTACCTCCTATTGATATCATTACCTACCTGGTTGCAGTGGGGACGCTGCAACTACTATGATTACAAATCATTCATCCTTCTTTTTAGGATAAATTTCAATTAGTAGCTCGCTTGGCATGCTATGCCGAGTGCTTCCACTTGTGCCTTGATATTGTCAAGTTCTTCATGCGTAGCCTTTTGTAATGTCTTGTCGGGTGTTTCACGGTCGATGGTGTAGACCATTACCTCGCTCGGATTGATGTATTTCACGGCTTCTAGCCAAGGGTCAACAAACTCAGGGCTGATGCCACCAAAGCGGCTATGCATAAACATGGTCTGTATGATACAGTGACCATCAAACGCCTTCATGCCGTCTATGATGCTCTTGACGTCATATTTGCCCGTAGGCCTGTCCACATGATTGATGTAATCGGGGTTTACGGTGTCGAGTTTCAGTATGTTGTTGTCCACTTTCATCAGAGCGTCATGCACTTGCGGGCGATTGATGAAGGTGGCATTGCTTAGTACTGAAACCTTTGCCTCGGGGCAGTATTCGTCACGCAGACGTATGGTGTCATCGATGATCTCGGCGAAATGAGGATGCCCCGTCGGTTCGCCGTTGCCAGCAAAGGTGAGCACGTCAGGATGCACGCCTGACTCATGCATTTCTATGAGTTTTGCTTTTAGAGCCTCGGCCACATCTTCCCTTGTAGGACGAGGCAGGGTGGGGCGGAAGTCATGATTAAATCCGCATTCGCAATATATGCAGTCGAAGGAACATATCTTGCCGTCGGCAGGCATTAGATTGATGCCGAGTGATATGCCTAGTCGTCGGCTATGTATGGGGCCGAATATCGGAGATGGATAAATTACTGTCATGGTACGGTTTCTATTTACAAAAAAGGGATAGGCACTAACCTATCCCATGTGTTGAATATCTATAGTTATTCGCCTCGTTTCTTGTCTTTTAGTTTTTCGAGTTGCACCTTTATGCTATCGACACACTTATCGATGGCTTCCTCAAAGGTGTCGCACACTTTATCAGCACGAATGGTGGCGCCGAGTGCAGGGATGGATACGATAGCCTCCTTGTTCATCGCAGTCTGTGGTTTTACCACCTTTAATTGTACGTCAATAGTATCTGCGCCTTCGTGATGTTTTGCCAATTTAGATACTTTCTTCTCGATGTAAGCTTCGAGTTTCTCACTTGCATCAAAGTGCAATGCCTGAATCTTGATGTTCATACTTACCTCCGTTTTCTTTTAGTGCCGTTTCTCCTGCTTCACGTCCGTGCCGAGGATAGGCGGCTGTTAGTTAATATGGATGATTCTGAAAGCAAAGATAAGCCTTTACGATGAATATTCCAAATATTTTGCAAGAGATTTGTCGGAAAAATACAAATGCATCAATCCGCTGCCTTTCCTACGTCAAGAAAACGGCATGATTAAAAGGTTAATACGAGTTAATCTATTGGAAAAGCTTATGCTTTTTAGTAATTTTGCAACCGAATTTGCAGAATTGCAGACCGTTCGTAATGGCAAAGAAAATCAAATCCTCAAAACATAGTCGCGGATTTCAGGCCGTCACCCTATGTATAAGCACTGCCATGGTGCTTGTGCTCGTGGGAATAGTAGTATTCAGTGTCTTGACCGCGCACAATCTCTCTCGCTATGTGAGGGAGAATTTTATTGTCACTATGACTTTGGAAGACGATATGACAAGACCGGAGGTAAGCCAGCTCGTCAAATCGTTGCAGAAAAAGGCGTATCTCAATCGTATCACATTCATCAGTAAGGAGCAGGCGCTCAAGGAGCAGACCGTTGCCATGGGCACTGATCCCACGGAGTTTATCGGTGCTAATCCGTTTATGGCATCCATAGAGTTGCGTCTCAATAGTGACTATGCCAACAGTGACTCGCTGGTGTGGATACAGAAGGAGTTGGAAAAATCTCCTAAGGTGAGCAATATCACCTATCAGAAGGATCTGATGGATACGGTGAATGCCAACTTGGCAAAGATGAATGTGGTGCTACTCTTCCTTGCGTTGCTACTGACATTTGTGTCCTTCTCACTTATCAATAATACGGTGCGCCTCGGCATATATGCGAGGAGATTTAATATACATACCATGAAACTCGTCGGTGCTTCGTGGGGCTTCATTCGCCGTCCGTTCCTTCGTCAGAGTCTGCTTATCGGTCTGTTTGCGGCAGTGCTTGCTGATGCAGTGCTTGCCGGTGCCGTCTATATGCTCTATCGCTATCAGTCGGGACTGCTCGGAGTGGTGACATGGGAAGTGCTCGCAGCCACTGGTAGTGTGGTGCTTGTCTTCGGACTGTTTCTCACATGGTTATGCACCATGATCTCAGTCAACAAGTTTCTTAGGATGAAGGCTGGGCAATTGTATAAGATATAATCCCCGTGCCTATACATTATTTATATATAGGACTTATAGCGAATACATCGAAAAGTAAAAGATATAAAAAATGAACAATAAGAATTTCGCATTCGGCAAGAAAAACTACATCATGATGGCCATCAGTGTGGTCATCGTCTTGATAGGTTTTGTCCTTATGAGTGGTAGTCAGTCCACGGAAACTGTCTATGATCCCGATGTCTTCAGCGTGCGCCATATCAAGGTAGCACCAGTGATATGCTTCATCGGATATGTGTCCATGATCTTTGCCATCATATATCGTCCGAAGGAAAAGGACAATAAGGAAGACAAGTCGGAAAATACACCAGCATAATCTATATTAGACAATGACTTTGATACAGACCATTATCATTGCCATCGTGGAGGGACTGACAGAGTTTCTGCCAGTGTCGTCCACAGGACACATGATAATCGCACAGAAACTCCTTGGCGTGGCAGAAGGCGATCCCTTTGTGCACGCATTCACTTTTATTATTCAGTTTGGAGCTATCCTCTCCGTAGTGTGTCTTTATTGGAAGCACTTCTTCCAGATGCGCAATCGTGAGGAGGTCAATGATAAACTCAAGTTTTATGGCCTGCTCATCATGGGTGTCATCCCTGCCGTATTCATAGGACTTGCAGCCAAGAAGAGCGGACTGCTCGACTGGTTGCTCGACTCTGTGCACGTGGTGGCTATAATGCTACTCGTCGGCGGTGTGTTTATGCTCTTTTGCGACAAACTCTTCAATAAAGGTAAGGTGGACAACCAGGTGACATGGAAGCGTGCCCTCGTGATAGGTTTCTTCCAGTGTCTTGCCGTCATACCAGGTGTAAGCCGTAGTATGGCAACCATCGTCGGTGGTATGCAGCAGAAGTTGACCCGCAAGAAGGCGGCAGAGTTCTCATTCTTCCTTGCCGTGCCTACAATGGCAGGAGCCACACTCCTCGACCTTATAGAGATGTTTGGTGAGGATACTGCATGGGCCACGACCAATAATATCATGCTCCTCATCGTAGGTTGCGTGGTGGCTTTCGTGGTGGCAATCATAGCCATGAAGTGGTTTGTCAACTTCCTGGCAAAGTATGGCTTCAAGGCGTTCGGTTGGTATCGCATCATCGTGGGTGCCATCATCTTGGTGATGCTCGCTATGGGCTACGAACTTAACATGGTAGACTAAGACAGCCGATGAACTGTAGAGAAGGAGAAATCATCTGCATCAACAAACCCTACAAGGTGTCGAGCTTCGGCGCCTTGGCATTCGTGAGGACTCGTCTGTCAAAGGCTCTCTCCGTGAAGCGAGTGAAAATGGGACATGCTGGCACGCTTGACCCCTTGGCTACGGGAGTGCTTGTGCTCTGCACTGGCAAAGCCACGAAGCGCATCGAGGAATTGCAACTCAAGGATAAGGAGTACACCGCCACACTGCAGTTTGGTGCCACCACACCATCCTTTGACATGGAACACCCCGAGGATGAATGGTTCCCTAAGGACCATATCACCGCTGAAGGTGTGAAAGAAGTGTTAGGCCAGTTTGTCGGTGATATCCAGCAGGTGCCACCAGTCTTTTCGGCTTGTAATGTCAATGGTAAGCGTGCCTACGAACTCGGACGTAAGGGAAAGGATGTGGAACTCAAACCCAAGACGGTGCACATAGAGGAAATAGAACTCCTCAGTTTTGACGATGCCACCAAGCAAGCGCAGATACGCGTCGTGTGCGGTAAAGGTACCTATATCAGGTCGCTAGCCCGTGACATCGGCAAGGCACTCGGGTCAGGAGCCTATCTCACCCAACTGTGTCGCACGCGTGTAGGAAAATACAAGATAGAAGACAGCATAACGTTTGACGGATTTGACGAGTGGCTCTCCATGCAAGATCTTGAGCCATATGAAGATAGACAATAAAAAAGGTTTTCAGCTAACATACAACAAGCATGAAATTATCACAGTTTAAGTTTGATTTGCCAATAGATCAAGTGGCACTTTATCCTCACAGTATTGTGCGTGAGTTCAAGAACGAGGACGGCACAGTAGACAGATGTCGTTTCACCCGCAGTGATGAGGCACGCATGATGGTGCTTCATAAGAAGTCAGGTGTCATCGACATGTACAAGAAAGATGACAAGGGCAACCCTATCGAGGGTGACTTCATCATCTTCAAGGACTTGGTCAACTATTTTGACGAGAATGACACCTTCATCATGAATGACACGAAGGTCTATCCTGCACGTCTCTATGGCACAAAGGAGAAGACTGACTCTCAGATAGAGGTATTCCTTCTCAGAGAGTTGAATGCTGAGAATAGACTGTGGGATGTGTATGTAGAACCCGCAAGAAAGATACGTATCGGTAATAAGTTGTTCTTCGACGAGTCCGGTTCGATGGTGGCTGAGGTGGTGGACAATACTACGTCACGCGGACGCACGCTCCATTTCCTCTATGAAGGCACTCATGATGAATTCAAGCGCGACCTCTATTCTCTAGGAGAGTCACCACTGCCACACTATATCCTTGATGCTCGTGACGATCATCATGCCACCGAGGATGACCACTCAGATTTTCAGACTGTCTATGCTGCCAATGAGGGCGCAGTGACAGCACCTGCCACAGGTCTGCACTTCACACGTGAGATGATGAAGCGCCTTGAGATAAAGGGTATCAACACGGCTTACGTCACTCTGCATTGCGGACTGAGCGGTTTTTATGATATCGAGGTAGAGGATTTGACCAAGCACAAGACAGACTCAGAGCAGATAGTCATCACCGCTGAGGCTTGCGATATCGTCAACCGCACCAAGCGTAGCGGACACAAACTCCTCTCCATCGGTGCCAGTGTAGTGAAGGCTACAGAGAGTTCGGTAGGTACTGATGGTGAACTCAAAGAATATGAAGGTTGGACTAATAAGTTTATCTTCCCTCCATATGACTTCGGACTTGCAGACAATATGCTCGTCAACTTCTATCATCCATACTCTCCGATGCTCATGGAGACATGTGCCTTCGGCGGTTATGACATCGTGATGGAAGCCTACAAGAAGGCCGTTGACAACGGATATATGTTTGGATGTTTCGGAGATTGTCTCCTTATCCTCAATGATTAGTTACCTCTCGCTGGGTTCTAATCTCGGCAATAGGGAGGAGAACCTCCGCAATGCGATATCCATGATAGAGGAGCGTGCTGGGCATGTGCTCGCCACGTCCTCCTTTATGCAAACATTGCCGTGGGGCTTTGTCTCTGACAATGTGTTTCTCAATGCTTGTGTCAAGATAGACACGACGCTCTCGCCACAGCAGTTGTTGGCAGAGACGCAGAAGATAGAGCAGGCTTTGGGACGCAGCAAAAAGAGCGTGGATGGTCAGTATAGTGACCGCACGATAGACATTGACATACTCCTCTATGGTGACCTCACAGTGAATGATGACAATCTGAAGATACCCCATCCTCATATGTATGAGCGTGACTTTGTGATGATGCCACTAAGAGAAATACTGTAGAGCTTTTATAAAGCGACAAGATACAAAAAAAGGATTTCCTACTCATGCGAGAGGAAATCCTTTATTTCTTCTATCTTTTTTCTTCCTACGGCATGTCCCATGTCGTATATATGCTTCATCTTGTCCGGTTTCATCTCCAGGCGGCCTATTGGCAATACGTCATCAGGACATATGACCATGGTGTTACCCTTCTTCTCCTCATTGGCGATATATTCCAGTTCGCGATTATACATCTCGTGTCTATGCTTCATTGCCTCCGTTATCTTGGGATAATGTCGGCAACAGACACGGAATAGGGGAATGAGTTTTGTCAGTTTCTTCTTGAAACCTTCTGGTTGTGTGAGGATGACCACATTCTTGCCATAACCCAAACTCTGGAAATATTTCAGCGGTATGGAGTCCACGATGCCACCATCAAGCAGTCGCCTTCCGCCAAGCCGCACTGGGCGTGACACTATTGGCATGGATGACGAAGCCCTCATCCATTCCAGTCCTTCATAGTCGAGAGTTTCGATCTTCTTGTAGACGGCCTCTCCGCTATCCACATCCGTGCAGACGAGATAAAACTCCATGGGATTGTTGCGGTAGGCATCATTGTCGACGATGTCATATCTCGTGGGTACGATGTGGTAGCAATACTCCTTGCTCACCATATCGCCAGTCTTTATCCAAGGTTTCACGCCTATGTAGTCGCTGTCGTCGGCGAATGCCATGTTATAGCGCAGTCCGCGTCCTATCTGGCGCGTCTTGAAATTGCATCCTATGGAAGCTCCGGCAGAAACGCCTATCATGCCGTCAAACGTCACATTATGCTCAAGCATCACATCAAACACGCCCTCGGAGAACAGCACTCTCAGTCCTCCACCTTCCAATACAAGTCCTCTCTTTACCTCACTCATCATTCTTCAATCGTCTATCGCATACCGCACATGCGGTTTGTATTACTGCAAAGATACTACATTTTTGTTAGCTTAGACATTGCCATTGGGATTTTTTTGTTACCTTTGTCCCTTGTATATACAAGTATTTTCAGCATATATGGAAAAACTGAAGACTTTCTTCAAGAATTATTGTTTCGACATCTTTGTAGTGATTGCATTCGCAGTCATCTCATTCGTTTATTTCATGCCAGCCGACCTTGATGGTCGCATCCTTTATCGTCACGACTCTTCAGCCGGACGTGGCGCAGGTCAGGAGCAACAGGAATATCTGGAGCGTACGGGAGAGCGCACGCGTTGGACCAACTCCACATTCTCTGGTATGCCGACATATCAGACGGCACCAAGCTACAAGTCCACAGACATCCTGTCAAAGGTCATAGATGCATATCATCTATGGTTGCCTGAGAATGTATGGTATGTGTTTGCTTATCTACTCGGATTCTATATTCTCCTGCGTGCCTTTGACTTTAGGAAAGAACTGGCAACACTAGGTTCCATAATATGGGCGTTCTCCAGTTATTTCTTCATCATCATTGCTGCAGGACACATCTGGAAGGTGATGGCATTGGCATACCTCCCACCTATGATAGCTGGTGTGGTCTATGCCTATAGAGGAAAATACCTTATGGGATTCCTGCTGACCGCCATCTTCACCGCCTTTGAAGTGAAAGCCAACCATGTGCAGATGACTTACTATTATCTGTTCCTCATCATTCTCATGGTAGCTGCCTATTTCGAGGATGCCTTGAAGCACAAGACCTTGGCACAGTTTGGTAAGGCTACTGCCGTGTGTACAGCTGCCGCCGCCATCGGTATTTGTATCAATCTGAGCAACCTATACCATACATGGCAGTATGGCAAGGAGAGTATGCGCGGTGCCAGCGAACTAGTGAAGAAGAATGCGGAAAACCAAACCTCCACAGGTCTTGACCGTGACTATATCACGGCGTGGAGTTACGGCATAGACGAGACATGGACACTGCTCATACCAAATGCGAAGGGTGGAGCCACAGTGGCTATGGCAAGCAATGAGTCTGCCATGGCTAAGGCAAATCCTGAATACTATAACTTCTATCAGCAGATAGGACAATATTGGGGCGACCAACCAGGTACGAGCGGTCCTGTGTATGTGGGAGCCTTCGTTATCATGCTGTTCATCTTGTCGCTATTCATAGTCAAGGGTCCGATGAAGTGGGCATTGCTTGGAGCCACGATATTGTCTATCCTCTTGTCATGGGGACGCAATTTTATGTCTTTCACAGACTTCTTCCTCGACTATGTGCCAATGTATGCCAAGTTTCGCACGGTGGCAAGCGCACTCGTCGTGGCAGAGTTTACCATCCCGCTGCTTGCCATGATGGCATTGAAGCGGATAATAGACGAACCGGAAATACTAAAGACAAAGAAGAAATGGGTTGGCATATCATTTGCATTGTCTGCTGGTATGTGCGCGCTCTTTGCACTTGTGCCAAGTTTGGTAAACTCTGACTTCTTCTCAAGCAACGAACTTAGTCAATTCAATAGCATTGCACAACAAGGACCTGAGGCTGCCGCTTACATGGCAGGATTTAAGGCTGACTTGACAAATGTGCGTACATCAATATTTGTCAGTGATTGTTGGCGATCATTCTTCGTCATCGTCATTGGTTGTGTAGTACTGTTGCTCTTCTATCTGAAGAAACTGTCATCACGCTGGGCTATTGCCTTGGTGACCGCCCTTTGCCTTATCGATATGTGGCAGATTAATAAGCGTTATCTCAATGATAGCATGTTTGTGGAGAAGAGTGAGCGTGAGCAACCTCAGCAGATGACGCAGACGGACAAGACCATCCTGCAGGATAAGACTCTCGACTATCGTGTGCTCAATCTTGCCTCAAATACTTTTAATGAGAATGAGACAAGTTATTATCACAAGAGTATTGGTGGATATCACGCTGCCAAACTGAAGCGTTATCAGGATATGATAGAATATTACATCAGTCCTGAGATGCAGAAAGTGATGGAAGCGGTAGTAAACGCAGGCGGTGACATGACAAAGGTAAATGGCGATAGTCTGTATCCAGTGCTCAATGCCCTCAATGCACGCTACTTTATCCTGCCACTCCAGAATGGTCAGACCGTACCTGTCAAGAATCCTTATGTCTATGGCAATGCATGGTTTGTTGACAAAGTAAACTATGTAAACAATGCCAATGAAGAGATAGACGGCATAGCTAAGATAAACCTCCGCCATGAATCGGTAGCTGACAAGAAGTACCAGGAGGCACTTGGAGCATCTACCGAGCAGAGTAGCGTAAGCACAGTGACGCTGAAAACATACGAGCCTAACGAACTTACCTATGAGGTGAACTCCGATAAGGGAGGCATCGTGGTGTTCTCTGAGGTTTATTATCCTGGATGGACCGCCACTATTGATGGCCAGAAGGCTGAAGTGGGACGCGTGGACTATATACTCCGTGCACTCAATGTTAAGCCAGGTAAGCATACTGTGGTGCTGACATTCAAACCGCAGTCTATACGTAATACGGAGACCATAGCATATGTCAGCTATGCCATCCTCATACTTGCCATTATCGCGATAATATATATCAACGTACGTAGGAAGAAAGAAGAATAAATGGAGTTTAGAACCAAGGTGGATATCAAGCCTTCTCCATGGAAGATTAATCCTTGTGAGAAGATGCTGTTTGTCGGAAGTTGCTTCGCCGATAACATGGGGAAGCGATTTCATGACGACAAGTTTCGTGCCTTGGTCAATCCTTATGGCGTGATGTATAATCCCGTGTCCGTATTGCACACCGTGCAAAAGACAGAATTCGTGCCTTCGGTCACGGTGATAACTCTCGGTACCAATCATGTCTACAGGGAAAAGGCTACAGACGAGATAGTGGACAACTGTCAGAAGCGTCCTGCTGTACTCTTCCAAGAAGAGGTGATGACAGTCGCTGAGTGTCACGACGCATTGGAGAAAGCCGTTGCACTTGTAGATGGTCATGTCATCATCACCGTCAGTCCTATCCGCTACCGCAAGTATGGCTATCATGAGAGTCAACTCTCTAAGGCCACGCTTCTGCTCGCCACCGATATGTTGCAAAGCGAACAACCAGAGAAGGTCAGCTATTTCCCTGCTTATGAGATTATCAATGACGAGTTGCGTGACTATAGATTTTATCAGCCCGACATGCTACATCCCTCAGCACAGGCTGTGGAATATATATATGAAAAGTTCGCTGAGACATATTTCTCAGATGAAACCAAACGTTTTCTTTCCGAATGGCGACCCATCAAAGAGGCTCTCGGTCACCGTCCGCTTGATCCTGAAGGTGCTGCCTATAAGGCTTTCCTCCAGCAGACAATGAATAAAGTGGAGACTCTCAAAACCAAATATCCATTCATGGAGATATAACAATCAGTTATGAGCTATTCTATAGAAAAGATAACGACACTCATTGGCGCACATAGATTTGGTACTGCCAGTGCACAGATACAGTTCCTTCTCACAGATTCACGTTCACTGTGTTTCCCTGAGGAGACTCTATTCTTTGCTATAAAAACTAATAAGGGTGACGGTGCACACTACATCCCATTCCTTATAGATAGGGGAGTGAAGAGTTTTGTTGTCGAGGCTGTACCCGATGCACCTAAGGGATGCGATGTCAACTTCCTCGTGGTGCCTGATGTCAAGAAGGCTTTGCAACGTCTTGCTGAGCGTCACCGTGACGAGTTTCAGATACCAGTGGTCGGCATCACGGGTAGCAATGGTAAGACCATCGTCAAGGAGTGGCTCTACCAACTGCTTTCTCCCGACACTGTGGTGACACGTAGCCCACGTAGTTACAATTCACAGATAGGTGTCCCATTGTCGGTGTGGCACCTCGATAAGCAGAGTAAAATTGGACTTTTTGAGGCTGGTATCTCTCGCCCAGGTGAGATGGATGCTTTGCGTGATATCATCCAACCCACTATAGGCGTGTTTACATATCTTGGCGATGCTCATCAAGAGAATTTCCCTTCTTTGCAACAGAAATGCACGGAGAAGATGGGTCTTTTCAAGGATGCAGAGAAGGTGATAGTTTGTGCCGATGACCTTGTGGTGCGTCGCGGACTTGCTGCCGCTCATCTCCATGGTGAGATACTCACTTGGTCAAAGACCGACAAGGATGCCACACTTTACGTGACCTCCGTGGAGAAGCGTGACGAGATAACAAAGGTGACGTATATATATAAAGGTGTACAGTCGGAGTATGAGATACCTTTCATAAGTGAGTCATCGGTGGATAACTCCATCACCTGTGCACTCACTGTGCTGCAACTCGGACTGACACCCGACATCATAAAGGAGCGTATGCCTCTTCTCGAACCCGTGGGCATGCGTCTTGAGGTGAAAGAGGGTAGGAGAGGAATTACTCTTATCAATGACTCCTACAATTCGGACATCAACTCCTTGACCATAGCTCTTGACTTCATGCACCGCCGTCCTGATCATAAGGGTAGAAAGCGCGTGCTCATCATGAGTGACCTACTGCAGAGTGGCATTGAGAAGGAACGACTCTATAGCGATGTCAACGAACTGATAAAGGCCAATGGAGTGGAGACATTCATTGGTATCGGTGATGACCTGTGTAATGCTGAATCACTATTTGATATTACCGACAAGACATTCTTCCACACTGTGGCGGCATTTATCAGTAGTGACACCTTTAGTAGTCTGCATGACGAAGTGATACTGCTCAAGGGTGCACGACGCTTCGGTTTCGAACAAATACAGGAACTGCTCGTAGAGAAGGTGCACGAGACTACTCTCGATGTCAACCTTAGTGCAGTGATAGCAAACCTCAACTACTATCGCTCGTTTATGAAGCCAGAGACAAAACTGGTCTGCATGATAAAGGCTGACGCTTATGGAGCGGGTGCAGTGGAGATAGCCAAGACTCTGCAAGACCACCGTGTGGATTATCTCGCCGTGGCTGTGGCTGACGAGGGCGTGGCACTGCGACGTAGTGGTATCACCGCCAACATCATGGTGATGAACCCCGAGATGTCAAGCTTTAAAACGCTCTTTGACTATGACCTCGAACCAGAAGTGTACTCCTTCCGCCTGCTCGACGCACTCGTCGCTGCTGCAAAGAAGGAAGGTGTGAAAGGTTTCCCAATACACGTAAAACTGGATACTGGTATGTGTCGACTGGGATTCAATCCCGAGGAGGACATGGATGAACTCATACAACGACTGAAAGACAACAATGAGGTGATACCGCGAAGCGTGTTTAGCCACTTTGTTGGTTCGGATGGCGACGAGTTTGATGAGTTCTCCACCATGCAGTTTAATCTCTTTGACAAGGGTAGCAGTAAACTGCAGTCGGCATTCAAGCACAAGATAATACGACACATATGCAACTCTGCTGGCATAGAGCATTTCCCTGAGCGACATCTCGATATGTGCCGACTCGGACTGGGACTCTATGGTATCAATCCACGCAATAATGCTATAATCAACAATGTGTCAACGCTTAAGACGACAATTCTCCAACTGAGACATGTCCCTGCTGGGCATAGCGTGGGCTATAGCCGTCGCACCCTTCTTGATCGTGATAGTGTCATCGCCGCTATACCTATAGGCTATGCAGACGGACTCAATCGCAAGCTCGGCAATCGTGCATGCTATTGCTTGGTCAACGGCAAGAAGGCTGAATACGTAGGCAATATCTGCATGGATGTGTGCATGATAGACGTCACTGATATAGACTGCCGTGAGGGTGACTCAGTGGAGATATTTGGTGACCATCTGCCAGTCACGGTGCTCAGTGACCAGTTGGAAACTATCCCTTATGAGGTGCTGACTGGTATCTCGGGAAGAGTGAAACGAGTATATTTCGAAGAATAACGATATAGATGGAAAACAATAAACGAACAGAAGAACGCCCCGACGTGCTTGAGTGCGACGTGGTGAGATTTCAAAACAATAAAGAGAAGTGGGTGGCTTTCGTTGGACTCCTCGACGGACGTCCATACGAGATATTCACTGGCCTTCAGGATGATGACGAGGGTATAGCATTGCCTAAGAATGTGATGTCTGGCAAGATTATTCGTTGTACCAATCCTGATGGTTCGCATAGATATGATTTCCAGTTTGAGAACAAACGTGGATACAAGACCACTGTAGAGGGTCTAAGCGAAAAGTTTAATCCGGAATACTGGAACTATGCCAAACTCATCTCAGGCGTCATCCGATATGGCATGCCTATCAAGAATGTGATAAACCTTGTCGGTTCATTACAACTCAAAGATGACAGTATCAACACGTGGACACAAGGAGTGGTCCGAGCACTCAAAAAGTATGTTACGGGAGGAGAGCAGGATATTACTGAATGATGTACGTATCTATGCTTACCATGGCGTCCTCCCACAAGAGCGCACAGTAGGTGGATGGTATCGTGTGTGGGTGAATGTCGAATATGACTTCATGCGTGCCATAGAGAGCGACAACGTGGACGACACTCTCGACTACAGTAAGATACTTGCAGTGGTAAAGGAAGAAATGGACGTGCCAAGCAATCTTGTGGAACATGTAGCAGGTAGAATCGCTAAGGCCTTGTTCATGACATTTCCTGACATCACATCTGCTGAGATAAAGATAATAAAGGAGAATCCGCCTATGGGTAGTGATACTGCTGGAGCAGGTGTTCTATTACGCTTGAAGAATGATAAAACTTTCTGATAGTAAGTTACATAAGTATTTAAATGATTATTTTTGCACTTGGAATACTATTCTGATATATTGAAAAGGTATGTTTTCATACTTCTTGCCCTGATGCTTGGCACAGTGGCAATGATGGCTGCTGACAAGAAATTCACTCTTGTGATAGATGCTGGACACGGCGGACATGATGCTGGCGCTGTGGGTGCCATCTCTAAGGAGAAGAACATCAATCTGAGTGTGGCATTGGCTTTCGGTAGGTATGTGGAGCAGAATTGTCCCGACGTAAAGGTGGTGTATACAAGGAAAAAAGATGTGTTTGTCACTCTCAATGGGCGTGCTGATATAGCCAACAAGGCTAAGGCTGACCTCTTTGTCTCTGTTCACACTAACTCTTTGGCTAAAGGCTACGCCAAAGGTTTTGAAGTCTATACCCTCGGTATGCACCGTGCTGCCGACAATCTTGACGTGGCTAAGCGTGAGAACTCGGTGATTACCCTTGAGAGCAACTACCAGTCGCGATATCAGGGATTTGACCCCAACTCGTCGGAGTCGTATATCATGTTTGAATACATGCAGGACAAGAACATGGAGAACTCTGTGAAACTTGCCAAATATATACAGAAGAATGTCTGTTCCACAGCATCGCGCCCCAACAAAGGCATACATCAGGCGGGTTTCCTCGTTCTGAGAGAGACATCTATGCCGTCATGTCTCATAGAACTCGGATTTATCTCCACTCCTGAAGAGGAACGCGATCTCAATGACGCGATGGTACAAGAACGCATAGCTTATGGTATCTTCCAGGGTTTCCAAAACTATCGTGGTAAGACGGCCATAGTGGCTTCCCTACCCGAAGTGGAACCAAAACAGGATACCACTGACAGCGTAGAGCCAAAGGCGGTAGAACCAACACCGCAATCACAGACTGTAAAGGATCAGACTGTGAAAACACAGACCACAAGCGTGCAGACCACAAATGTACAACCAGCAACAAAGGACAATGCTCCGATCTTCAAGGTGCAAATAATAGCGGCCTCACGTCGTCTTGCAAAGAATGATGCCACACTCAAGGGCGTGAATAATGCTGACTACTATCAAGAAGGAGGCATGTATAAGTACACTTTAGGAGCATCAACTAATTATAGCGAGATATATGCTTTGCGAAAGCAGATACTCGACAAATTCCCACAGGCATTCATCATCGCCTTTAAGAATGGTGAGAAAACTGATGTCAATCAGGCTATAAGAGAATGGAAAAGTAATAGATAGAACGATATGAAGAAAGAAGTAAAAATAGCACTGACAGCCATCGCGGCTATCGTTATCCTCTTTTTTGGAATGAACTTCCTTAAGGGTACAAAACTGTTTTCCGATAATGTAGAGTACACCATAACATTCAAGAACATTGAGGGTGTGGGACAAAACTGTCCTATCTATGCCGATGGTGTCGCCGTTGGTTCGGTCAAAGATATTATCTATGATTATTCCCATAAGACTCCCACAAAACTCATAGCAAACATATCCAAGAAGATGCGCATCCCACAGGGTACAACGGCAGAGGTGAAGAGCGATCTTATGGGTAACACGAAGGTAAACCTTATCATGGCATACGACTCTGCAGAAGATATGAAGCCGGGTGAGACTATACCAGGTCTCAATGAAGAGGGCGCTCTCGAGAAAATGAAGACTATGCTTCCTGCTGTGGAGAGTATGGTGCCGAAACTAGACTCTATCCTCACAAGTCTCAATGCCATCCTCTCTGACCCGGCCATCGTGGAGATACTTCATAATACTAAGAATGTGACTGCCAATCTCGAGACATCATCCAAGCAACTCAATACTCTCATGGCAGAACTCAATCACAAGGTACCAGGCATGATGGATAAGACTGGTAAGGTGCTTGATAATACTGAGCAGTTGACAGCAAAACTCGCTGCTGTGGATGTGGATGCCACCATGAGAAAGGTAGATAAGACATTGGCTGAGGTGCAGTCTACGATGGAGAAGATCAATTCTACTGACGGCACGATGGGTAAGCTCATCAATGATACCCAACTCTATGATAACCTCAATACCACAGTGGGTAATGCCAACCAACTGGTGGTTGACCTAAAGGAGCATCCTAAGCGCTACGTCCATTTCTCTATCTTCGGTAAGAAGGACAAGTAATCTCAAAAATCGGAACACACCACCCACGTGTTCCGATTTTTCTTTGTAACTTTGCCAATCAATGGCAAAAACAGCATCAGAATTGTGGGATGACTGTCTGGTAGATGTACAGCAGAGACTTTCCCCGACACAATATAAGACATTCTTTGAACCAATCAAGTTTGAGAGTTTTGACAACAAGACCCGAACATTGGTTCTCCAGGCACCTAGTAAAGCACATGTAGGGTACTTGGAGGGTTCTTTCTTGCCTCTGCTGAGTGAGATTCTTGGTAGTCGTTACGGGCAAATACAGTTGCGTTATCATGCCGTGGCTATCAGCGAGCCACGTCAGCAGGCAGTTGTAAAGGAGGTGCCAGAGGAAAATGTGTCGACAAAGATTGCTACCAATCTCAATTCTCATTACACCTTTGATAATTTCATAGAGGGCGATACCAATAAACTTGCACGCTCCGTTGGTATGACTATCGCAGAGCATCCACGCAAGACTTCCTTTAATCCGATGTTTGTCTATGGACCCTCAGGATGTGGCAAGACGCATCTCATTACCGCCATTGGCAACCGTACATGTGAACTGTATCCCCAGAAGAAGGTAATCTATGTGGGCGCTAGAGAGTTTCAGCGCCAGTTTACTGATAGCATTCGCTCTAAGGAGTCCAACGACTTCATCCATTTCTATCAGCAGTTTGACCTAATGATAGTAGATGACGTGCAGGTGTGGGAAACCACTCCCAAGACATCCGAGGTGTTCTTTCATATATTCAATCACCTCTTCATGAATGGTCGTCGCATCATACTTGCTGCTGACCGCACGCCTTCCGAACTCAAGAATATCGACGACCGCATGCTCTCGCGTTTCAGTTGCGGTATTTTGTGTGAGTTGGAAAAGCCAAACCATAAGTTGTGCGTTGACATCCTCAACTCCAAGGTTCGCCGTGATGGTCTTGTCATTCCCAAGGGAGTGATAGAATATATAGCCCAAAATGCTTGTGGCTCTGTTCGTGACCTAGAAGGTGTCGTTACCTCGCTCCTTGCACATTCCATATTTATCAATGGCGACATTGATATGGCTCTTGCTGAGAAGGTGGTGGGCAGATACAAGAAGGACACTCCTAAGAAATATGATGTCGGTGGCATTATTGACATCGTGTGTGACATCATGAAAGTGGATGTAGAGGATGTGCTTGGTAAGTCGCGCAAGCGTGAATTTGTACAGGCACGACAGATAGCGATGTATTTCTCTCAGTCACTGGCGAAAGTCAGTGTCGGCAGAATAGGACGCCTTATCGGCAATCGCGATCACTCCACCGTCATGCACGGTATCGCCAAGGTGACGGCACTTATGCAGTCGGACAAGGCTTTTGCCAAGGAGATGAAGTCTATTGAGAAAGAACTGAAGACACGAAAATAAAAAGAAACGGCCATGGAACTGATATACATACTCCTTCCTACGCTTTTCCTTCTTCATAAGATTGAAGAAGTCTTGACCATATGGCATTACAAGAAATTGCCTATCGGTAGAACATGTATCTTGATTGGCATAGAGTTTATTCTCGTGCATGAGGCCGCAGTGGATTTCATCTATGGCACCATGTCGCCGATGTTTGTACTCTATTATGCTTTCGGATTTCATGTTTTGCGAAAGATTGTCTTGTCAGCAATTAATAAAATCTATGTACCAGGAACAGTCACCGCCGTCCTACTTCTTCCTTATTCACTTTTTGGTATTTGGAATCTTTTGGAACGTTATCCTATAGACTCCAACTTTTGGTTTGCACTTGGCGGTATCATTGTCGCTATAGCTGACTATGCCATCGTGCGTTATTTCGTGAGACCTCGGAAATAAAGATAACTAATGAAAGAGGTACGGTGATGATGCCGTACCTCTTAATGTTTACAATCTGATTTTTATACCACCGATGATGACTATGCCAGGTTGGCGTATGGAGATGTAGTCGTAGTATTCCTTGTTGAGGATGTTAGTGCCGTCTACATATATGGTCCATCGAGGTTCGTTCCATGACAGTTTGGCATCAAGCAGTCCGTAACTCTTGTTGTTGCCCGTGCGCTCTTGCCAACGCCATGCCGCGGAGATATTGAGATTGCGCCATATCTTTGCGTCAGTAGAGATGTTTACCTTATGACGCAGATATTCCATGGCATATTTGCTTTGTAGCACGTTTACGTCATATTCTGAGTCCTCGTTGATGTAAGCATACTTTACCGATACCTTTGTTATAGGGAACGCTTTTGATACCAGTTCCTGTGGCAGAAGCGAGAAGTTTAGTTCCCCTCCCCAGTTGTCCATGCGGAAGTTTACTGATCTGAAGATGCCGTCATCACTCTCGCATGATGTCACCCAGTCTATCATGTCGCGCTTGTGAGAATAGAAGAGTTGTGCCTCTGCTATATATCCACGTCCCGTATTGCGTGTACCTATCTGGAAGTCGCTTGTCTTCTCAGGTTTGAGTTTTGAGTTGCCCTCTATGTTTGCACCACTATAGTAAAGGTCGGTGAATGTCGGCAGGCGCATTGCCATATTCCACGACGCAAATATCTTCCATGCGTCAGAAGGTCGCCATGCTATGTCCACTCCAGGATATACTCCCCAACCGCTAAGGTCGGTGTGTATGGCAGTGGTACCAAGAGATATCGTCCAGTAGCGTAGCAGTATGTTGTGCTCAAGAAATGCTGATGCCACAGTGCGTGAGTCATGATATTTGTATAATATATCGCTTTGAGCATCATGCCCGCCACTCTTTTGCCATTTGCTCTCGTCTTGCAATAGACCGAGCTTGGTGCTCCATATACCTTCCTGTCGCACCTCAGCTCCTGCCGATGTGCGTCCGAGTGCTGTCTCTGTCCATGCACTCAGTCCACCGCCGAGAGCGTCCACCTTATGAAAGTTCTCACCTGCAGGATTGTCGCGGTGCCACTGGTAGTGGTCATGCCAGCGGTTCCAGTACACTTGTGGAGCCAGGTGCACCTTGCTCAAGCCTATGTCAGCCGTCAGAGCAGCCATCTTTCGCTCATTACTTTCCCATTGGTCAGTAGACGAAGCGCCATAGAAAGTGTTTGCCTCATAAGGTTTGTAACTGTAGCCCACCTGTGCAGAGATGCGAGCCGTGCCAAGAGAGGCATTGCCTTGCCAGAAGATGCGTGAAGACTTAAAGGCACTGTTGGGTGTAGCCCCGTCGCTGCGAGTGTAGCCACCGCTAAGGCTTGACTGTATGCAGTCACCATTGTAGTGCAGACTTGCGTTGCCATTGACATAACCGTAGGAACCACCGCTGATGTCTGCGTCAAGGATGTTGGAAGTCTTCTGCCGTGTAATGATGTTTACCACGCCATTAAATGCATTTGCACCATAGACGCGTGATGCTGGCCCCTCAAGCACTTCTATGCGCTCAATGTCGTCGGGACTTACGGGGAAGTCAGCAGAAAGATGTCCTGTGTGGGGTGAGGAGATGTTGACACCATTGAGAAGAATGGTAATCTGGTCGAAATTGCCTCCTCTGACCGAGATGTCCGTCTGTACACCAAAGCCACCGCGCTGACGGACATCCACGCCTGTGACTGATTTGAGAATGTCATTGACACTTGTCGCCGCCGCACGGGAGATATCGTCCCTTGTCACGACAGCAACAATCTTTGCTGACTGTAGGTCAGTCAGTGGCGCACGTGATCCTGTGACCACCACCTCATCGAGCTTCAGTTCGTCACGATTGAGCGAGTCTGCTGCCATAGGAGCCTCAGTGCTGATGCCGTCAGCCTTGGCATATGTCAAGGTGGCTACTGACAGCACGCCTACCAGCACCTCCTTGCCGAGGCAAGAGAAGAGGGCATAGCCCTTGTTGGAGAATCGGCTGAATCGCAGTGGTGTGCGCTTGTTAAATTGTTGTTGTTTCATTGTGTTTATAAAGTTGATAAATAGCTTTTCTTTTTCCATGCTATGTATCCATAGACCGCCATGGCAGTGTAAATGGAGTAGAGTAGGGCACGGCCATATATACCTTTGTATATATACAGTCCTGCTGAGATCATATCAACTACAAACCATACCCACCATTGCTCGATGTATTTGCGTGAAAGCATCCATAGAGCCACCACTGACAGGGAGGTGGAGAGTGCATCCGTGTAGGGCACGGTACTGTCGGTGAGTTTGTCGAGCACGATGCCAAGTACTGCCCAAAGTGCTATGGTGATAGCCACAAGGCAGATGGCAAGACGACGTGGTGTGTGTGTGATCTTCACTGTGCCTCCCTTGTGGTCTTTGCCTCGAAGCCAGAATATGAAACCATAGATGCCAGCCAGGAAATAGTATATCTCCATAGCGCAGTCAGCATAGATGCCACGGTCATAAAGCACGAAGATGTAGATCACCGGCATTATGCATCCGGTGATCCACATCCATACGTTTTCCTTTATTTCTAGATAGAGATACAGCAGACCGAGGGTCGTGCCAAGTATGTCCATCCAGTTGTGTGCCATATATTCGGCCATGATGTCTTAGTGTTAGAACTTCAGGGTGATGTTACCCATGATGTTTCTGCCTGCCATTGGCATGTAGCCTATCTGGTAGTAGCGGTTGTTATTGTTGTAAGTATCTCCAACTATAGCGGAGTACACCCAACCGCCAGCTGCATAGTGTGCATCGAAGACATTGTTGAGGCTTACGCCGAGCTGCATCTCTTTCAGACCGATATGCTTGAAGTGGCATGTGTAGGTAGCTGTGACATTGCTTTGTGAGTATGCTGGGAGCGAACGGTCCTTGCACTCAGAGTTGTCGAGATACTGGCGTGACACGAAGTTGGTGTGCCATGTAGCCTGCAGACCTCTCCAAGTGAATGTCACAAATCCATTGAGTATGGTCGATGGAGAGAATGCCAATGTGGAGTTATCGTAGTGATTGACAGTGGCATCGAGGTCATTCCAGTCAGCATCGTAAGTCTCCACTACCTCATCGAAATCCTTTATCTTATTCTTTGAGAGGGCTGCATTACCATAGATGTCGAGCCACTTCAGTGGTTGCCAAGCGGCAGTCAGTTCGATACCGGCGCGGTAAGAGTCCTTGATATTGGTAGTTAGGTTCTCGCCGATGTCGCTCACCTCACCAGTCTGCACGAACTGGTTCTTGTACTTCATGTAGTATGTGTTGATGCCCACATTCCAGTTAGTGCCAGTGTAGCTATATCCCAACTCTACGTCAGTGAGTTCCTCAGGCTTTGGAGCAGGATACGAACCATTGTCAGTGAAGTTGTTTCTCTCTGGCTCTCTGTGACTGAGTGCTGCCGAAGCGTAGGCACGGTGACCATTAGAGTGGAAGTTTACGCCAGCCTTAGGATTAAAGAAGTCATACACCTCATTGACATCCAGACGCTGGTTGCTGTAAGTGCCATCGCCATTGGAGAGGAACTTATCATTGATACCATTTGTCCAATATTCCACGTGGCGATACTGCAGGTCAGCAAATACGTCCCAATTGTTGTCTATGTGGAATGTAGCCTTCAAGAATACATTCTCGTCACCCTTGTTGGCATCAGAATCGTAGTAGTCGTAGCGACCATTGCGCATATATTTCTGGCTCAATTCCTTGTTAGCCATGTATGTGAGATAACCGAAGTGTGATGATGTGAAGTGCTGTGCAGACAGACCTCCGATGACATCCCACAACTCATCTTTGTAGTTTGCATTCCACACGAGGCCGTAGGCATTTTGGTCAAGGCCCTTTTTGCGGATGAAGTCAGTCTTCTTCAGTGTCGAACCGTCAGAAAGGGTGAAGTTGGGCAGACCAAACTTCTTCAACTTGTTGTTATAGCGGAACTCCTCGTAGTATCCGTATCCATAGGTGTAGTGCAATGATGCCGTGGTAGACCAATGGTCATCGATGTTGACAGCTGCGGAGAGTATGTTGTGGTTTTGCCAGAAGTTGTCAGTGGTCTTATCCCACAGTGTGCCGTCATTGAGTTGGTGACGTGCTATCACCCATGTGCCGTCCCAGTTGGGAGTAAAACTCTCATAGAGGTCATTAAACTTGCCCATACCGGCTTTCCACATGTCCTTATAACTCTTGATGTTGTCATAGATGTTCATGCTGTAGTCGCCGTTGCCCGCAGTCACACCGCTCCATGCCTGACCAGTGTTCTCATAGTTGCCTATATTCTTGTAGCGGATGACGAAGTTCTTGCCTATCCATGATAGACCGCCATAGTAAGAACCCGACTTGCCTGCAGTGCCATCGATAAATCCATCAGTGGCAGTGTGGTGATAAGCACCGTCAATGATGAGATGCTTCCACAGCAGACCAGTGGAGAAGTTACCACCCACATTATAAGTCTTGTAGCTACCGTAGCTACCAGTGAGTTCCAGTGTAGGCACAGTGCTTGGAGCCTTTGTGGTGAGAGCCACATTTCCACCAAAGGCACCATCTCCATTGGTAGATGTTCCCACGCCACGCTGTATCTGCACATTGCTAAGCAGGGCAGCGTAAGAATTCATGTTAGCCCAAAATACGCACTCATCCTCAGGAGAGTTGAGTTGCACACCATCTATGGTCACATTGATGCGCGAGTCAGCAGCACCACGGATACGTAGATGTGAAGTGCCGCAACCTACGCCATTCTCGCTCCAAGCCACCACGCCAGGAGTCTGAGCAAAGAGAAACGGCAGTTCGCGTCCCGTCCATGCGAAGTTGCTGAGTTGTTTTTGTCTGATGTTGGCTACGGCAAATGGTGCGTCCTTTTGCACCTTTACGCCCTTTACCACTACCTCCTGCAGATTAGCAATCTTCAGTGAGTCATTTCCGTCAGCCATAGCGGCACCACTGCCTATCGCAGGCAACAAGATGACGGAGAAAAGGAATTTGTTCATAATACCTTATTATTATTTAGTACACAATAAGGGGGCACACTACTCCTGTGTGCGATCTTCTTATCCCTACGCCAGCATTATCTGGGTCAGGTCAGAGGGTCTTATCTCAGCCTGCAATATGCAAGCACCCCTTAGAAAGACGTTTGCTTTCCGGGTGCAAAGTTACGCAAAAATACAATGCTGACAAAGACCATGCGATATAACTATATCAAGAATTACCGCTCTTTTCCCATTCTTCCCATTCCTTCATCGCCTCTTTCCAGTCCGTGGCCTCGCCACTTGCCACAGATTCAGCTTCTGCTATGGCTGCATCGCGTGCCTTGTCACGAGCACGTTTCTCCTTCATACTCTTTATTGTGGCATCATCGAGGATTTCTATGGCACCACGGCGCAAGGCATCATCCAATTCTTCAGGGCCGAATGACTTGCCTTGCACATTGAAGTCAGAAATGCTAAACTCGAAGTTGACCCTCAACTGATGCCGTATGGCCTTCTGTTGGAAGCGTGTGCCAGCATTCTTTCTCCCTAAGAGCATCCTGATGATGTCTATCTCGTGTTGTGAGAATTTGTTTCTTCCCATGTCAGTGACAATTATTTGTTCTTATTCGTTTGCAAAGGTACGGCAAAATGTGCTTACATGATGCCTTTTGGTGCTCTCTCTTTTGCATTACGGAATTATTTCTTAATTTTGCATCATGTGACTAACTCTATCCTATTATGAAACTAAGACTGACCTTTATCTTGTTGACACTTCTCTCGGTGTCCCTTACTCAGAGTGTTTGTTTGGCAGGTGACATAAATCCCACCGTCAGATACCATCAGGGCAGGACTGTTGTGTCATCCAAATCCTTTGACCTGAAAGAGTCATCCCTCGTGACCGACTCCCGAGGATGCCAGTGGATGCTGACATCCTCCAAACGACAAGTGCCTGACGACAAGACTGCCATGGACTACACCGTCACGTGGACTCTACAAAAAGGCGAGGCTCGTG
The DNA here is from genome assembly GCA_963586965.1 of Gemmiger formicilis. GTDB lineage: Bacteria > Bacteroidota > Bacteroidia > Bacteroidales > Bacteroidaceae > Prevotella. Next base: position 10,588 of record CAVABU010000004.1, on the reverse strand, counting down.
ATGTGTCCTTCTCCGTAGATTTCAATATGAAAGATTGGACACCCGACAACTATGTCTTCGTGCCCGCAATAGTCTATGATGGCAATCGCTTTAATATTAAGGATGTGGACTATCCTCCATTCTGGTATGATCCTCAAGAGTGGCGTCTTGATATGCCCACCACTATCAGTTATCGACATCCCACACTCGGCATGAAGGGCACACCGTCGCGCCCCATCGAACTCATATCTGGCAATGCCTCTACACCTCTTATGGCCTATTTCTCCAAGAAAAAGCAGAAGGCATGGATGGTGCAAACCAATCAAGGCAACAACCTCGGCTATTATGGTATGACGATAAAGGAGAATGAAGACCGGTCGAAGGCGACATTCTCCATCACTGCCCCTGTGGTAAGAGCTGAGGAGGAGGAAGACTCCGCCGTGACTGTAAAGGCTGGCGAGAGTGTGGCTATCTCTTTCCGTGTGTATGACTTCAAGGCGAAGCAGTTGCTTGACATGATGAATCGCTATGTCGATGTGCGCAAGGATTTCAATAAGAGTAGCAGACACGACGTGTTGCCATATAGCAAAGTGTGGTCGCTACTTGACAATCTCTATCAGACACGCCGATGGGATGATAAGATAGACATGTATTGGCTTAGCGATGTGAAGGATAAAGCCACATGGAACTTCGTCTGGCAATTAGGTTGGGTAGGAGGAGGACAAGCCACTTACCCCATCCTCATGAAGGGTGCCGACTATGAGAAGGAGCGTGCTATGAAGAATCTTGATGCCATCTACGACCGCACTCAGACCAAGGCTGGATTCTTCTTAGGTTATGGTGATGGTAAGGAGTTCTTTGGTTTTGGCTACGGCAAACCAGTGGACAATAATATCGGTTTTGTGCGTTCACAAGGTGACTGGCTCTATATGGCACAACTGCAGATGAATTTGCTGAAGTCGCGTGGCGAGAAGGTGAAGAATAAATGGATAGAGGGTACTCGCCGTCAAGCAGATGCTTTCACACGCATATGGGACAAGTATGGGCAGTTTGGACAATTTGTCGATGTAGAGACAGGTGACCTTCGCATTGGCGGTTCGTGTGCTGGCGCCATAGTGTCAGCTGGACTTGCTATGGCATCACAGACCTACAATAATCCCCACTATCTCGAAGTGGCAAAGGATAACGCAAGAGCCCTGTATGACAAATATGTGACAAAGGGATACACCACTGGCGGTCCTGGTGAAATTTTGTCAGCACCTGACAGTGAGTCAGCATTTGCCCTGTTTGAGTCATTCATGGTGCTTCATGACATCACTGGCGAAGCAGAGTGGTTGCGGTATGCTTCCGACCTGTTGCCCATTTGTATCAGTTGGACAGTGTCCTATGACTTCGAGTTTCCTGAGGACTCGCCTATGGACAGGATTGATGCCCATTCCACTGGTTCGGTGTGGGCAAGCGTTGCAAATAAGCACAGTGCCCCTGGCATCTGCACATGGTCAGGCAATAGTCTGCTCAAATACTATCGCGCCACTGGTGACAAACGTGCACTGGAATTGCTTGAAGACATCGCACATGGTCTACCGCAATATGTGTGCCATGAGAAAGGTCAGATAGGCAAAATGCCTTGGGGTGGCATCTGCGAGCGAGTAAACTTGAGCGACTGGGAAGGTAAGGGCGAGATAGGTGGCAACATCTTTGACTCCTGCTCTTGGTGCGAGGTGGCAGCCATGCTTACCGTTACTCAAATACCAGGCATCTACATCCTCACTGATAAGGGTGAGGTGACAGTTTTTGACAATGTGGAGGTAGAAAAGTCGGTCTCTGCTGACGGCAAGATGACGCTAAAGGTTACCAATCCCACCGCCTATCCCGCTGACGTGACCATCTATGCCGAGACATCCAGTGAAACCAAGAGCACACTCTTTCCTTCTGATGTGACGGGCATGAAGACTGTGCACCTCAATCCTGGAGAGACTAAGACCATTGAGTAGGATAGGGCTTGGTCGAAGTAAAAAGTACTGATAAGATGGCTATAAATGGAATAAATGTAAAATAATTCTTGTCATTATGTCGCTTATTTGCCGAAAAAGCGTATCTTTGTGACCAAAGCCCAAAAGGTAAAGCATATCTATTAATATAACCAATTATCCAGAAACAACTAACATTCGTATTATTAATGAAAAAACGTTATTTGAGAATACTCTATGGCGCTTTCGTATGTTGTCTGTGTGGCAGTGCCATGCAGGTTAATGCGCAAAAGGTAGTGTTCCCTCAGCAGAAACAGGCTGGCGTGGCTGTCATGAAAGCCTCTGCCAAGAAGTATGTGCTTGCCAACAGTCTCCTGCAAGCTTCCTATTCTGTAAAGAATGGGCATCTGCAGTTTGATGGTTGCAGTGCCATGGACTTGCTTCCTTCGGCAGACCTCTTCCGCATCAAGTTGGCTGATGGCACCGAGTTTTCTTCTTCCGACATGAAACTCGAAAGTGTCACCACCGAACAGTATCATGCTGACGCTACGGCAGCAAAAGGTTCAGAACGCTTTGATGGCAAAGGCTTAAAGGCAGTGCTGACATATAATGGTATGACAGTGGAGTGGCATGCCGTGTTGCGTGACGGTTCGCACTATCTGCGCACCGAGATGTCGCTCTCGTCTACGAAGGATGTTCGCATGGATCAGATCACTCCGATGATCTATGCTGTCAACAACAAGAAGGCTAAGTCCGCTCCCGTGATAGTGGGCAACACCCGAGGTGCGTTACTCCTCAGTGATAAGATTTTCGCTGGTCTCGAGACTCCTATGGGACTTAATACCAATCGTGCAGACTCCACCGACTTTGCCATTGTCAATGCTCAAGCCGTTGTTCCTGTGGAAGGCGACTGGATCCGTCACACCACTCTGAAGGCTGGCAAGACTTGGAATGTCAGCAGCGTGGTGGGTATAGTGGCAAAGGGTCAGGCTCGTCGCTCATTCCTTGCATATAGCGAGCGTGAGCGTGCAGCAGCATGGCATCCTATGACTATCTATAATTCATGGTATGAACTGAATATCGACCGCAACAATGCTCCTGGCAATAAGGGTAAGTATGACCCCTCAGATCCAGAAAACAAGAATGGCGATTATTCACAAAACATGAATGCTGACCAATGTGCGGATGTGGTATTCCACTGGAAGACCAATTTCTATGATGTCTATCATAAGACTCCCGTAGCTTACGTCTTTGACGATGGATGGGATGCTTATGGCACATGGACTTTTAATCCAAATTTCCCAGAGGGATTCTCCGTGGTCAACCGCATGGCAAAGCAGATGGGTGCTGGCATAGGTGCTTGGCTCGGTCCTGTGGGTGGTTATGGTGCGAGCGGTGAGTATCGTCGTAGCTATTGGCGTTCACGCGGTGGCATGCAGTTGAGCAATGATGCTTACTATGACTACTTCGTGAAGTGCTCAAGCGACATGATTGACAAGTATGACTTCCGCTTCTTCAAATATGATGGTATCAGTGCGCAGTCCTCGGCTGTAGGTCCAGACCTGACAGATGCAGGACTGGAGAATTGCGAAGCCATCATCAGCATCGAGAATGATGTACGCAAGAAACGTAAGGACATATTCTATAATACTACTGTCGGCACATGGGCTTCCCCATTCTGGTTTCATGTGAGTGATGCCGTGTGGCGTCAAGAAGGCGATTTCGGTAAGATTGGTGTAGGCGATGACCGCGAGCAGTGGATCACTTATCGTGACCGCTTGGTATATCAGAACTTTATCGACCGTTCGCCTATATGTCCTGTCAACACTCTCATGACTCACGGAGTGATACTTTCTCGCTTTGGTGCAGTGTCAAAGACGATGGATTATGATGGTATCGTGCGTGAGATGCGATGCGCATTCGGATGCGGTTCGTCTATGGTGGAACTCTATACCGACTACAAACTCCTTGAAGATATAAAGAATCATGCAGGCGAGGCTGGCACACTTTGGCGTCAACTTGCAGACTGCATGGACTGGCAAGAGAGAAACGTAGATGTATTGCCAGATATCCACTGGGTAGGAGGCAATCCTTGGGATGGCGAGAAGGCGAATATCTATGGTTGGGCTGCTTGGAATGGTAAGCGCACCACGCTGACCCTGCGCAATCCTGATGTACAGCAGCAGACGCTGACCACCACTCTGCGTCGTGTATTTGATATCCCTGCTTATATCAAGACCACTGTGACGCTCCGCAGTTCGTTCGCTGATCAGGTGATAGGCACATCGGGTATCAATGGTCTGCAAATGGATCAGCCGATAGACATTGATAAGGAGTTGGCCATATCATTGCCCAAGTCTTCAGTCTTCGTATTTGAAGGTGTAGACAATGGCAACTTTGATTTTGGTAGCGCTAATAAGTAATAGTAGGCGAAGCGTCCTCGCCTTGCCCTTTTAGGAGGTACGGCGAGGGCGCCGTACCTCCTTTAATATCAAAATATTTCGATATGCCAACTGTCTTATTCCTTCTCTCATGTGGTATAAAAAGCGTATAAAGGGTGAAATAGTGATGTTATTTTGAAATATTTTATCAAAAATGTAGTGATTATGTGTTTGCTTTTACAAACTTTTATTACATTTGCAAAATATTAATAAGGTATGCATACAGGCGTGATGCCTGTCACGAGTTCATTAACAAATTACAATAACCACCAAATTTACGCCTATAGAAACAGCTAACAAAACATCTAACAATCACCAAAACCTCTCCGTGATGCAATCTCTGCGATAGTATCATGCACAGGAGATTAGCACTAATGGGATCTTTACACAGAACCCTTGAAACTCAATCAAAAGTTATAAATATGAAGAATTTTGATAAGGCCGCACTTATAGTCTTATTGGCTTTCGGCACACACTCCGCACTTGTAGCAAAAAGCTTTAGTGGGGGGGGAGAATCAGGTTCAAATAATAGCAATCTGACTGCTCCTTCGGTTGTTGCTCATAGCACAACGCTTGCTACACAACAGACAAAATCTGACAAACTGACTGGTAAGGTCGTTGATGCCAACGGCGAACCAATCATAGGTGCTACCGTCACCCAAAACGGTACCGACAATGTCACAGTCACCGACATTGACGGAAATTTCTCTCTTAATTCCAAAACTCCTTCTGCTACTGTCACCGTCACTTATGTAGGCTTCGATGCAAAGCAAGTGAAGTTGACCGCTGGCAAAGCAGCAGAAATCATTCTTACAGAAGATTCTCACTCTCTTGACGAACTCGTGGTTGTCGGCTATGGTAGTTCTAAGAAGCGCGACTTGATCGCTTCAGTTTCTACTGTCAAGGCAGACGAGATGTCCAATCTTCCTGTGACCAATATCGCACAAGGCCTTGCAGGACGTTCACCTGGTCTTATCGTGCAGGCTAGTGGTGGTGGTATCAACTCCGCTCCAAGCATCAGCGTGCGTGGTGGTGGTACTCCTCTCTATGTCATCGATGGCGTGGTGCGCTCAGAAGTAGACTTCCGCAACCTCTCTCCTGATGACATCGAGTCTATGTCCATCCTTAAGGACGCATCTGCTACAGCTGTTTATGGTTCGCGAGCATCCAATGGTATCGTGCAGGTAGTGACCAAGCGAGGCAAGAGCGGTCGTGTCAGCATCGACTATGACTTCAACCTCTCTTACTCACAGCCAAGCATCTGGCCTAAGAAGATGCATTCTTATGACAGAGCTACATGGGCTAACACCGCTGCCAACAATGACCTCCTGAATGGCAATACAAATCCTATCTATTCTGATGATGCCATCCAGAAAATGCGTGACGGCAGTGACCCACTCAACTATGGTGACACTGACTGGCGCAAGCTCGTGCTCAAGAACTGGGCTCCACAGACCAAGCACGCAGTGAGATTGATAGGTGGTAATGATGTTCACCAGTTCTATATCTCTATTGGCCACATCGATCAGAACTCGCTCTATCGCACCAATACCCACTGGATGAAGCGTACCACATTCCGCTTGGCTGAGACTGCTAATATCAAGGCTATCGGATTGCAGGTGAATGCTGCCATTGACGGATATCGCCAGCATCAGGAGCATCCTTACACTTCTACATCAAGCAGTTATTATAATGTGTTCTCACACATCAATGATAAGTCGCCTCTGCTGCCAGGTCTTAACAGCCAAGGTCTGCCTTACAATACTACAGATAACCCTGTCGCAGAGACTGCATCTGACACAGGTTATCAGAGAAGCATTGTCAATGTGATCAATGGTAAGGGCGAACTCATCTGGTCTTGCCTCTGGGTAGATGGTCTGAAGGTGCGCCTCGCAAGCAACTATCGCTACTATGGCGAGACTCAGAAAAACTGGCGCAAGGATGCTGCTCAGTATGACTGGGAGTCAGACGTGGCACAGTATGCTGGCAAACCACAGTTGTCTCACACTTCTGGTACAGGTTATTCATTCACCAACCAAGCATTCCTTGAGTATGCCCACACATTTGGTCAGCACAATATCTCTGCTCTCGGTGGTTTCGAGCAGTATTATGAGAAGGGCGAGTCTTACAGTGCATCACGTACCAACTATGACTTCTCCATTGACCAGATGAGCGTAGGTCCTGCTAACGATATGCAGAATAGCGGTTCTGAGTCAGAACTCGGACGCGCTGCATGGATTGGCCAGATAAAGTATAACTATGCTAACAAATATTATGCTGAGGGAAGCATCCGTTATGATGGATCTGACTACTTCGCACCTGGTCACCGTTGGGGAGCATTCTATAGTGGTGCACTCGGATGGGTTGTCACAGAGGAGAAGTTTATGAAGAGCCTCGTGGAGAAGAATATCTTCAACTCACTGAAGATACGTGCTTCTTACGGTCAGACAGGTCTTGACAGCAGCGCAGGCCGTTTCGCTTACCTCACTTCTTATAGTCTCAACAATCAGGCTTACGTTATCAATGGCAAGTATGTGCCAGGATTCTCTGAGGGTAGCCTGCCTTCACCAGACCTCACATGGTACACCACACGACAGACTGACATAGGTTTTGATTTCACATCTCTCAATAGCCGTCTCTACGGATCGTTGGATTACTTCTACTATTCCACTAAGGGTTACCTCATGTCACCTACAGGTGAGAGCTATATCAACACCTCTATAGGTATCGGTATGCCACAGGTAAAGTCTGACAGTGAATATCGTCGTGAAGGATGGGAAGTACAACTCGGATGGCGTAGCAATGTAGGTGATCTGAAGTATGACATCTCTGCTAACTTTACCTATTTCGATCAGCTTTGGGCACTCAATCGCGGCGAGTCTGAGTCTTCTTACATGAACCCATATACACGCACTCAGCAACAGAAGGGTTACTATGCAGCTATGCTCAAGAACCTTGGTTACTATACCAGTGCTGACGATGTGCTCAATAGCGTAGGTTACATTAGCGCGCTCAACTCTGGTTACCTGACAGCAGGTGACATCAAGTATGAGGATACCAACGGTGACGGTATGATCACCACCGCTGACTATCGTCGTCTCGGTAAGTCATCTACTCCACGTGGACAGTATGGTATCAACATGAACTTCCAGTACAAGGGTTTCTATCTCAGCATGCTCTTCCAGGGTTCTACAGCATTTGGTATGTATATCCCAGGTTCTGCAGCTATGAAGACAGGTCAAACAAGTACAATGCCTGTGGCATTCGATTATCAGACTGACACTTGGACACCTACTAACACCAATGCACAGTATCCTCGCCTCATGGCAAACACTGGACTTAACTCTAACAATAACTACGTCACCAGTGACTTCTGGCTCATCAATGGCGCTTACCTGCGTATGAAGGACTTCCAGTTTGGCTATGACCTCAAGCATTCACTGCTCCGCAATGTGACATGGCTCTCACGTGCCAAGGTAGGTGTCTCAGGTCAGAACATCTTCACCATATCTAAGGCTACGAAGTATGGTCTTGACCCAGAGAATGCTTCCGCTGAGAATTATGGCTACCCTGTGGAAAGAGTACTCGCATTTACATTAAACTTAGGATTCTAAAGAATTATGAAACAGAATATATTTAAGATAGGAATGTTTGGCATCCTCGCACTGGGTGTCGCTTCCTGCCAAGATACACTTGACACGCATCCTACAACGACATTTGACGAGTCTACTGTATGGGGATCCAAGGCTACTGCCGATGCTTTTGTCAATGCCACCTATGATAATGTCATCACCATGTTTACCGGTAGTGGTCAGTGTGTGGCATGGGAGGCACGTACTCCTAATGGTGTGCAGTGCTCTCAGGTGGGAGAAGGTATTGACGGTGTAGCTACCGAACTTGGTGTAGACAAGACATCCGACTTCGGTATTAGCCGTTTCTCATTGTTGCGTCGCTGCAACCTTATCATCGAGAAGGCTCAGGCATCCACCACAATGACTGAGGGTGAAAAGGCTGAGGTCATCGCTAAGGGTCACCTGTTGCGCGGTATGGTATTCTTTGATCAGGCTCGCAAGATGGGTCGCTTCGTACCGATGTGCACTGTTATTGCTTCAGATGACACACTGAAGGCAAATATCCCAATGACCAAGGATGTGGCTGAAAGTTATGAGTATGTGATCTCTGACCTTGAGGCTTCCATCTCAGCTCTGCCTACGACAGCACAGCCTGGTGAACCTACCAAGTATGCCGCTGAAGTGCTTCTGAGTCGCGCTTGCCTCACTGCTTATGCTTACACCAAGAAGAGTGAATATCTCGACAAGGTGATAACATATGCTAAAGATGTCACCGATAACTGTTCACTTGCTGACACCTATGGTGGCCTCTTCAATGAGACTGACGATACCAATGCGGAGATTCTCTGGGGTTACTATCGTCTGAAGGCAAACACCACTATCGTTGCTTACACAGAACTTATCCGTACCTATCCTAACATCTCTCAGGATGACTGTATCACCTCTAAGAGTCCTAACCTCTTCAAGAATCCTAACGGACGTACTTTCGAGGGATGGGCTATCTACTTCCCTACACAGGACTTGGTGGACCAGTATCTCGTGACAGACGAGGAGACTGGCGAGGCTCTGCCTTGGTATGAGACATCTCAGTATAGAAATAATGTGGTGAATCTTGACCCATCTTTTATCACAGAAGCTGGTCAGGTGGATTCTTGTACTCGTACTAACAATGAGAAGCGCCGCATACCAACTCCTCAGGATTTCAATCAGCTCAACACGGCTTATCCTACCGCTCTGCGTTATGACAAGTTGAAGGAGGGCGCTACACGCAACCTTTCCGAGATTATGTATAGCAATCGTGATGCACGTTTCGCTACCTCTATCGCTTATGACGGATGTACATGGATAGGTGAACTCGTGGAGACCAACCTTAGCGGTAACTGCTCTATGGGTGTGCGTGACAGAGAAGATGGTGGATGGTATAACACCACTACTGGTTACTACTGGCGCAAGTCCAACATAGAGAATCCCGAGCCACGTGCTTACTTTGACTGCCAGGTGCAGTTGCACTATGATGTGTGCCGCACAGGTGAGGCTTACATGAACTTGGCTGAGGCTTATCTTCTCAAGAATGATATCACCAATGCAGTGGCAGCTCTCAATGCTACACGTGTAAAGCATGGTAAGATAGCTCCTTCCACAGCTACTACAGCAGAGAAGGCTTGGGAAGACTACATCCGCGAGCGTCGTGTGGAGATGGCTAATGAGAATGGCGACATCTACTTCAGCTATCTGCGCTGGGGTAAGTATGGTGGCTACGCTAACCATGGACGTGAGGCAGGTGATATCATCTATGACCTCGACCGCCCTGTTTACAAGATTGAGATTTCACGTGACCGCTCACAGTTGCTCATCAATCAGATGACACTTCTCGGCAGTGCTAACCGTAGCTTCACTACCAAGCGCTACCTGTTCCCAATTGCACAGAGCTTCCTCGACACTCGTGAGGCTTATGGTCTCGACCATGTCCAGAATGAGGGATGGTAAGCATACATAAACAAATACTCATAAATTATAGAAGAACATGAAGATCTTAAAATTCATAATAGCAGTTATTGCAATGGCTTTAAGCTGCACGTCATGTCTGGAGAGTAATCTTGAGAACCTCGATGTCTACGAAGGCAATGATATCGACGCTGTATATGCATTCTATCGCTATAAAGGCACAGACACTATCAATGCAAGCGGTGAGCAACAGGTTATCCAGAAACAGTTGCGCACTACTGGTCAGGAGATAGATACAGAAAAGGGTACATGTAATATGACATTTGCTGTGCCAAGCAACTTCTCTGAGACTGAGAGAGCCAATGTGAACGTCAATAACCTCATGGTTGCTGTTAGCATCTCTACTGCAGCTGTTTTGACTCCTATTGAAGATTCTCCAAAGCTCGGTGTGCCAGCAGACTGGTCTACTCCTCACAAGTATTCCGTTCAGGCTGCCAATGGCGAGACAAAGATTTGGACTATCAGCGTGACTCTCAATAAGTAATAATGTAATGTGATTGCTTTATAAATTTCCACAAAGGGGGATGTGTCTATTATGGCGCATCCCCTTTTTTCTTTAGGAGGTACGGCGCCCTCGCCGTACCATTTCGCTTTTGAGAATATTTCTTGAGATGGTACGGCG
>CAVABU010000003.1:33443-44956 GCA_963586965.1 Gemmiger formicilis | reverse complement strand
AATAGTTGAGCACCAGTTCGTCGGGGAATTGCACCTCTTCTACCAATGGCAGGATGTGGCAGTAGTCGGCTATCATGCTAGAGAAGTGCGCATCGCTACCGAAGATGACAGGTGTGTCATATTTCTTGGCAAGGCGCAATAGTTCGAGGTTGTTGGGCTTAGCCATCGTTTTTTTGCGCACTGGTGTCATAGAGTGGTTGTTGATTTCGAGTAGCGTGTGCGTCTCCTTTGACACCTTCATGAGGGCCTCAAAGTCGAGGTCTGCCGTGCCGTCACCAGGATGAGAGATAATCTGCACGTAAGGATTGCACATGGCATTGATGACACCCTGTGTGTTCTCCTCGCGCGTACCTCCTTGCCAGCAGACGCTGTGTATGCCAGCGATGCGTAGGTCGAGCATACGCCAATATTTCTCATTGAGGTCGATGTCGCCATTGGTGTTGAGTATGTTCAGTTCGGCACCTAAGAGCAGTTTCACTCCATAGAGGGTGCGTGGCACCACGTGGATATTGTTGAAATATATAGGATGACAAGTGCCAGGGATGCCTGGAGCATGCTCAGTGATGCCGAGTATCTCGAGACCTTTCTCCTTTGCTGCCATGGTCATCTCCTGTAGAGTGCTAAATGCGTGACCTGATGCCACCGTGTGTGTATGTACGTCGAGTAGAGTTTTCATAGATGTCTGCAAAATTACTGATTCTTTTCCTAATAACAAAAAAATCGCAGATGCGCGCCCCGATGTGTGGGACGCATGCATCTGCGATTTTATGTTAGTTATTAAGCGTGTGGCTTAGTTCACCACAAACTTTCTTGAGACACCATTCTTACGGATAATGTTGACACCGCGCTGAGGTGCGTTGAGACGATGACCCTGGAGGTCGTAGATCTCGGCGCCGTCCATCCACTGAGTCTCACTATTGTCAGTCTCGATGCCATGGATGCCATCAGCTTCGTCTATGGTGATGTCAAGGAAGACAGCCTTAGCCGAAGAAGAGTTGTTGCTGATGTATGCACGGTAAGGTGTAGCATACACATGTTCTGCTTTACTGTCTGTCTTGAGCTTTCCTACATTCCAGAAGCGATCCTTAGAGATGATGTAACCATTGCCATCCACATCAGTCTGAGTGAATACACCTGCCACATTTTCATTCTTCACAGGTTCTGCCACAGCCTTAGCACCAGTAGCGCTGATGCTGAGTGAGTTACCACTGCTTATGTATGCAAGCACTGGTGTACCTGCGTCTACTGTGCCCGTGATAGCTGTCACAACGATCTTGTCAGAGCCAACGGTATTGACAGTGTAGAACTTAACTGCCGTGTTGTCATCTGCGCTGAATGCGAATGGCAGACAGAGTGTAGCCCAGTGACTACTTACGCTGCGAGTGTAGCTTGCAGTCTTGTCACTGTCGAATGCGAAGTCGAATGCAGAAGTGAATGCCTTACCATCAGTGAATGTCACATCACTTTGGCAAATAGCATTGTTTCCATATCCGTCTACAGTGTAAGCGTCATCACCCACGGTGAACTGGCGACGCAGTGTGAGATATCCGTCCTCATAGTTAGCCTTTGTCTGGTTAGTGACGCTTGCGTCGTAGCCTGGCAGCAACTTACTATTACGGAAAGTATTATCATCACCCGTTGCATTCTCCAATACAAACTTCTCGCTCACATAGATGTTAGTAAGCATTGGTATGTCATGGAACATGCCCGAAACGTCATTCACTCTCTTTGTGTCAAACGATCTGAGGTCGAGAGTAGGTGTAGATATATATCTAAACATACGTGCCATTGTGGTGACTTTCTCAGTCTCAAAGTGAGAGAGATCCAGTGAAGTGATGTTTCCACACTCATTAAACATATCTGACATGTCAGTAGACTCACTTGTATTCAGATTCTCTATACCCTCAATGGTGTTGAGCGACTTCATCTTGTAGAACCACTTAGCACATGTCACGGGGTGTACCTCGGCAAAATCACTGTTGAACACTACTTTCTTGATAGATTCCTGATGGCCATCAATCCATGCAGGTGTCTCTCCATCCTTTGGAAGGTCATATCTGCCGTCAGCCACAGTAGTGGTAGCATTCTTGAGTTTGTCATAGTGGAAGGTAAGAGTTTCACCATCCTCGACATACTGCACCCAAGCAGAGTTCTCCTCAGAACTACTGTCAAGATAGCCACCTTCGGTTATGTCCTTAGCCATAGACTTGTCAGTAGCATTATCTGCCTTGTAGTTAGTCAGCTTCTCACAACCCTTAAACATATCAGTAGATGTTGTCACCTTGTCTGTGGTGAACTCCCAGCATACTGCTATCTTGGTGAGGCTCTTACAGCCAGAGAACATGCTTTCCATCGTAGTCACCTTCTTAGTGTTGAATGAAGAGAGGTCAAGCGATGTCAAGCCTTCACAACCGTCAAACATGTAAGACATGTCAGTAGCCTCAGAAGTGTTCATATATCTGATGCCTTCGATAGTTGTCACCTGAGACATACCCTGGAACCACTTTTTGCAGTTGATAGGTGTCACTTGGCTAAACTCCTCATCGATAGTCACGCTTGTGATGTTTGCATTGAGGCTCAACCAGTCTGGATCCTTGCCTGCTGTAGGCAACTGATAGATGGTAGATGAGTTGGTCGATGAGTCAAAGTCAAATGAAGTGCTATAGTGGAACTTCAGTGCCTTATTTGTTTCATCATATTCCACGCATGGTTTCAGCACGTCTACATTATATAGATAGCCACCCTTAGAGACATCATTGATAGATACCTCCCATGTGCAGGTTGTTGAGTAGTTAGGCAGTGACTGACAGCCAGTGAACACATCCGAGTGTGTGGTGACGTTAGCAATGCTAAACTTCTTGCTCACGTAGATGCGATTCAGATTAGTGTCGTTATTAAACAACTTATCTGCCTTCGTGACGGCACCGATGTCCATGCCTCTCAGGTCGAGAGTTGTCACCTTGCTACAACCAGAGAACATGCCTGCTATGTTGGTCACATTCGCTGTGTTGAAGTTTGTCACGCTTATCTCACTCAGTCCCTGGCAATCAGAGAACATGTATGCCATGTTGTTTACATTCTGAGTGTCAAATGATGACACGTCTATAGAGGTCAGAGCCTTACAACCAGCCAACATACTTGACATATCCTTCACATTCGTAGTGCTGAATGTCTTGAGCTCCAAAGTAGTCAACTTGCTGTCACCACTAAACATATCTGCCATAGATGTGACATTGGTAGTCGTGAGCTTGCTGACATCGAGAGTAGTCAGAGCCTCGCAATTAGCAAACATACCAGACATGTCGGTCACATTCTGTGTGACGAATGTAGAGAGGTCGATAGTGCTCAGAAGTTTACAACCATTAAACATATCAGCCATCGAAGTGACCTTCTCAGTGTTGAAGTTGCTCAAGGAGACAGTAGCCAGAGAGTCACAACCAGCAAACATGCCTGACATATCAGTCACCTCAGAGGTGTTGAGATACTCCATACCTGTTATCTCTGTGAGGTGTGTCATGCCATTAAACCACTTCTCACATGTCTCAGGACGCACGTCCTTGAAGCCCGGATTGATTATCACCTTCTTGATAGCTGTGTTATACTCCAGCCAGAATGGTGCTTTGCCTGCTTCAGGTAGTGTGTAACCGTGGTTACCTGCCTTATACTTCAGTTTGTCATAGCGGAAGGTGAGTGTCTGTGCACTGTAGTCATAATCTACCCATGCCATCGGAGTGATGTCAGTGTCATAGAAATAACCGTCCAGTGTGACGTCTTTAGCCTTGCTGCCGTCAACAAGTGAAGCATTATAGAGAGGCAACTTCACGCAACCGTCAAACATATCTGTAGACTTAGCATCAGAAGGCACTGCAAAGAGCTTGGTCACATTGATAATCTCCAGTGCGGAGCAATTCTTAAACATGCTTTCGACATTGCTGACCTTGGCAGTGTTGAAATATGTCAGAGGGAGATATGTCACTGCGGTACAACCCTGGAACATCTCGCTCATATCCGTCACCTCAGAGGTATTGAAGTACTGCATGCCATCGAAGCCTGTCAGTTTGGTCATACCCTTAAACCACTTAGCGCAGCTAGTAGGACGAGCCTCAGAGCAAGTATTGTCAAACTCCACGCTTGTGATCAGTGAAGCATACTTGCTTGCTATCCATGCAGGGTCTTCACCGTCTGCAGGAAGAGCAAATGTCTTGTCTGCCTCAGAGTCCTTCATAGAGTCATCATAGTGGAATGTCAGTTTCTTCTTCTGACTGTCATAGTCTGCCCACATGGCAGCCTTCAGATCCACATTGCAGAGATAACCACCCAGACGGATGTCCTTAGCCTTGGCTATGCCGATGCTGCTGCTGTCATAGTTGCGTAGCGCCAGACAGTCGGCAAACATGTTGTCAGACTCAAACGTACCACTAAATGCGAAGCTATTCTTCACAGTGATTCTCTTCAGCTTCTGACAATCCTTAAACATCAATGCATTGTTAGTAACCTTAGCCGTATTGAAGTTTGTGAGGTTGAGAGTATCCAGAGACATACACTCCTGGAACATCTTGTTCATGCTCACTACGTTTGCCGTATTGAATGAAGACAGATTGATGTTCTTCAATAATTGCATCTGATAGAACATGCCCTCCATAGTGGTGACATTGTCAGTATTGAATGTCGACAGGTCGAGGTCGGTCAGTTTCGCACATTCAGCAAACATGTAGCTCATGTCTGTCACATTGGACGTGTTAAGATACTGGAGACCTTCGATAGACTCGAGGTATATAATCTTATTAAACCACTTAGCGCAAGTCACAGGACGTACATTCTTGAAATCTTCCTTGAAGATGACCTTCTTGACAGTTTGGTTATACACACCGCTTGTGATCAAATCCTTCCATGCTGGCTCTTCACCTGCCTTTGGCAAGTCATACTTTCCAGTAGCTTGTGTGTCAGCCTTGAGCTTGTCATAGTGGAAGGTCAATGAGCCAGTGCTTGAATTATATTCCACCCAAGCAGCGCTTCCCTTGTTTACATTGTCAAAGTATCCACCCTCTGTCTTATCCTTGGCTTTGGTCTTGTCAACGCTATTTGAGTCGAAACTTGGCAAACCAGAACATTGATAGAACATGTTGTCAGATGATTCGACATACTCCACAGTAAACAGGTCAGACACCTTGATGCCATGCAGAGCGCTACACAAGCTAAACATGGACTTCATGTTGGTCACCTTGGCAGTATTAAATCCTGTGAGGTCAAGACTATCCACACCAGAGCAAGTATTAAACATGCTCTCCATGTTGGTGACGTTGTCAGTCAAGAATGACGACACATCGAGCTTCTTCAGTCCAGAGCAATCATAGAACATATTGCTCATGTCGCTGACATGGCTTGTGTTGAATGTGCTCAGGTCGATAGAAGTCATACCATTACAGTTCCTAAACATGCCATTCATGTTGAGCACCTTCTCAGTGTTGAATTTGCTCATGTCGATAGTTGTCACCTTAGAGCAATCATAGAACATCTCGCTCATGTCAGTCACATCACTGGTGTTGAGATTCTCAATCTGATAAAGTGTAGTAAGACTGCTCATGCTCTTAAACCATTTGGCAGTGCTCTCTGGACGAGCATTAGCAAAGGTATTGTCAAAGTCTACTTTCACCACAGATGAAGCACAACTTGCTGTCCATGCAGGGTCTTCGCAGTCAGATGGGAAGGCAAACTTCTTAGTAGCAGTAGTGTTGCTCTTCATCGTGTCGTCATAATAGAGTGTCATGGTCTTGGTGCCTTCACTGTATCCTGCCCACATAGCAGCCTTCAGATCACTATTGCAGAGATAACCACCCAGACGGATGTCCTTAGCCTTTGTCTTGTCGTCGAGTTTTGAGTCAAAGTTGATCAAGTCCGAACATCCCTGGAACATACCCTCGGATATCGTGTCATTGTCCAAAGCGAAGGCATTGCTGACAGTGATAGTCTTCAGTGCCGAGCAATCGGTGAACATCAACTTAGTGTTTTTCACCTTCGCAGTGTTGAATGATGTGAGCTCAAGTGTAGGCAATGTTGAGCACTTATTAAACATGCTTTCCATGTCAACTACATTCTCAGTATTGAATGACGTCAGCGTAAGACTTGTCAACTTGTTACAATCATTAAACATGTTGTTCATGTCAGTCACCTTGTCGGTGCTGAAAGTAGACAAGTCAAGCGAGGTGAGTGCCTGGCAATCTTTAAACATGCTTGACATGTCTGTCACCTCAGAGGTATTCAGTTTAGACAACTGATAGAGTGTAGTGAGGTTTTTCATGCCATTAAACCAGTCTGCAGTGCTCTCTGGACGAGCGTCTATGAAACTGTTGTCGAATGTCACCTGATGTATCTGCTCCTTGTATGTCTGCCAAGCAGGTGTGATGCCAGCTGCAGGGATGATCATCTTCTTGGTAGCGGCTTCATCCTTCATCTTGTCGTCATAGTGGAAGGTCAGGGTGCTGGTGCTCTCACTGTATGCAGCCCACATGGCAGCCTTCAAGTCACCATTAAATAGATAACCGCCCAAGCGAACATCCATCACCTTCTCCTTGCCTACGCTATTGCTATCAAAGTTGAGCAGGCTCGTACATCCAGCAAACATCTTGTCAGACACTGTCTTCTCGCCAAATGCGAAGTTGTCGGTGACAGATATGCCTGCAAGTTTAGCACAGTTTTGGAACATGTACATGCAGGAGTCAACCTTCTCAGTGACGAATGATGTCAGGTCAAGAGAGGTCAGTGCAGAGCATCCGTCAAACATGTTGTCCATGTTAGTCACGGCAGCAGTGCCAAATGATGACAGATTGATGCTTGTCACATTTGACATCTTATCAAACATATGTGCCATGGTGGTGACCTTCTCTGTGCTGAATGTAGAGAGGTCGAGACTTGTCAGAGTGGAGCAACCGCTAAACATATATGACATGTCAGTCACATCAGAGGTGTTGAAGTTGCCCAGGCCATTGATGCTTGCGAGCTTTGTCAAGCCCTTAAACCAGTTGGCAGTGCTATTTGGACGTGCCTCTGCGAAGGTGCGGTCAAAGTTTACACGCTCTATGCTGCCGGCATAGTTGGCAAGCCATGCAGGAGCGCCATCGTCTGCCAGGAGAGGCATCTTCTTGCTGGCGTCAGAGTCCTTCATGGTGTCGTCATAATAGAGAGTCAGAGTCCTGGTGCCATCCTCATATCCTGCCCACATGGCTGCCTTGAGGTCCACATTGTTGAGATAACCGCCCAGGCGGACATCCTTTGCCTTAGCCATGCCTATCTTGTTGCTGTCATAGTTGAGTAGCTTCACACAGTTGTAGAACATGTTGTCTGTCTCTGTATCTGCAGTAAAGTTAAACTTGAATGCATCGCTGACGTAGACATTGGTCATGCTTTGGCAATCTCTAAACATCACCGCATTGCTGGTGACCTTAGTAGTATTAAAGTTTGTCAGGTCGAGAGAGGTCAATGATGCACATCCGTCAAACATATTGTTCATCGCAGTGACGTTCTCAGTATTGAATGATGAAAGATTGATATCAGTCACACGACCCATCATCTCAAACATGCTATGCATAGTGGTGACCTTGGCAGTACTGAATGTCGAAAGATCCAAAGTGCCTGTCAGAGACATACACTTCTTAAACATGCTTGACATGTCAGTCACCTCAGAGGTGTTGAGATACTCCAGACCTTCGATAGAGCTGAGGTAAGCCATGTTGTAGAACCACTTGGCACATGTCGCAGGGCGCACATCCTCAAAGTCCTTGTCGAATACCACCTTTGTGACAGGACTATACATCTTGCTGACGTTAGTCTCGTCAAAGAGTTTAAGCCATCCAGGCTCCTGACCAGCAGATGGTATGTCATATGTGCCTGTGGCAGTCGAAGTGGCTTTGCCACGATTGTAATGGAATGTTAGAGTCTTGGTGCTCTCCACATATTCAGCCCAAGGAGCGCTATCGCCATCGAGGTTATTGAAGTAACCCTTGTTGGTGTAGTCAGTAGCCTTTGCTATGTCGTTTGCACTGGTAGAATCAAATGAAGGCAACTTCGTACAACCCTTAAACATGTCTGTGGAAGATGTCACATTATTTACAGTGAAGTTGTTGGTGACATTGATCTTCTCCAGGGCGCTACATCCAGCAAACATGCTTGCGGTATTGGTCAGTGCGGCAGTATTAAAGTTTCTGAGGTCGAGCTTGTCCACCTTCGCACAATTCTCAAACATGGAAGCCATCGAGGTGACCTTCTGTGTGGAGAATGTCGAGACATCCAGTGCGGTCAGTGCTGAGCATCCCTTGAAGAGACTGCTCATGTCGGTCACCTTCTCGGTGGAGAACTTCGACAGGTCAACGCTGGTCAGAGCTGCACATCCCTCAAACATGCTACTCATGTCAGTGGCCTCAGAGGTATTGAGATTCTCTATGCCGTCAATCTCAGTCAGTGCGCTCATGCCATACAGCAAGCCTGACAATGTGGTAGGCTTCACATCCTTGAATTCATCATTGAAGACCACCTTGGTGATATTCTTCACCTTATCCTCATCATTGGAGATCCATGAATTGTCCTCATTCTTGGTGGGGAGGTCATACTTGGCAGTATAGCCATACATGAGTTTGTCATAGTGGAATATCAGTGTCTTGATGCTTTCCTTGTATTCCACCCATGGTTTTGTCGCCACACCGCTATTGAGCAAGTAGCCATCCTTAGTGACATCCTTAGCCTTGTTGATATCTACATAGGCTGCTTCGAAGTTAGGCAGTTGTCCACAACTTGCGAACATATCTTTGCTATTGTCAGCAGTCACTTTGCTTGTGACAAAATCCTTGCTCACCGAGATGCTCTTCAGATTAATACAGCCATTAAACATATTTGCGGTGTTGGTCAAGTTGGCTGTATTGAAACTCGTAAGGTCAAGTGATGTCAGTTTTTCACATGCTGTGAACATATTGTTCATGTCGGTGACCTTCTCGGTGGAGAATTTAGAGAGGTCAAGAGAGCCCAGCACGTTACACTTAAGAAACATTCTTGACATGTCAGTCACGCTGGCAGTCGTGAAATTCTTCATGTCAATAGATGCCAGTCTATAACAATTCTCAAACATAGAAGCCATCGTAGTGACCTTAGGCGTGCTAAACGATGACAGGTCAAGACTCGTCAGATTATTACAACCATAGAACATATTTGACATGTCTATGACACTTTCAGTATTGAAGTTCTTGAGGTCAAGTGATCTCAGATAGTGGCAATTATAAAACATGGATGACATGTTTGCCACCTTCGCAGTGCTGAATGAAGAGAGGTCCACAGTGCTTAATTGTGTACATCCCGAGAACATGGAAGCCATGTTGGTCACATTCTCTGTATTAAATGTAGAGAGATCAAGACCAGTCAATGATGTACAGCCGGCAAACAGGTTGTTCATGTCTGTCACCTGGTCGGTGTTGAGATTACTGAGGCTATCAATGCGCACAAGCGACTCTAAGTTGCGAAACCAATAAGCGCAACTTGTGGGGTGCACATCCTTGATGCTATTGGAGATGACAATGGTCGTGACGCCTTTACCGCCCTCTTGCTTATACCAACTAGTTTGTGCACCATCAAGTGGCAGGTCGACTGCATATGTCTCGAGGTAGCGATACTTGTCATAGTGCAATGTCAGTATGCCGTCATGCCAACGGGCCCATGCTGTGGGAAGCACGTCATCATTTGTCAGGTAGCCCTGCAATGAGAAGTCCTTGGCTTTATCGATGCCCACATACTGGGCATTGTAATTGCGCAGTTTGCTACAACCAGAAAACATATTTGAGCCTGTAGCCGAAGTGTTGATAGAGAACTTGTTGGTGGTCTCAATCTTCGCCAGACTGCTACAACCATAGAACATATTGTCCATGTTGGTGACCTTCTCAGTGTTGAAAGTCCTAAGGTCAAGACTTTCCAGCGCCGTACATCCTGAGAACATGCCCTCCATCGTGGTGACCTTCTCAGTATTGAGGTAGGTCGTGGCAGCGTCGAGCGATGTCTTGCTGGTGACACCCTTAAACATGTTTTTCATGTTGGTCACCTCAGAGGTGTTAAGGCAGTCAAAGTCGCGTATTACCTTGAGGTTTTTCATGCCCTCAAACCAACTTTCACAAGTCTTAGGGCGTGCATTGGCGAAGTCGACGGAGAACGTTACTTCCTTGACATTCACATACTTGCCGTCAGAATGCCATCCTGGTACCCCCCCCTCCGTGGGAAGTTCATACACCGTGCTACCATATTGTTGGCACGACTCCATGTCATCATCGTAGTGAAACAACAATGACGTACCGGACAATTCTACCCATGGTTTGACATCATCCGCGTGCGCGAGCGACGGGAGAAGCAAACACAACAAGATCCCAATGGATCTGGCATAAAATGCAATAGTTTTGTTCATATAAATTTAAATGTTAATAAAAAGAGTTTTTCAATCCCTCTGATGTAGTCCAAAGTGGTAATCACTCCGCTTCGAATTACTGGTATATACATAATATCGTGCAAAGTTACAAAATATTATGTAAATGATTGATAATTAGTGTGCAAAAAAAGATTATACGCGATAATAAATTGCGTTATTTCGGCGAAGGGTGTGGTATTGCTGAAAAGTGGGCGCACAGCAGGTGGGAGACGCGCGCACAGCAGGTGCTATGCAGTCGCCCACCAGCTGCTGTGCAAGCGCACACCAGCTGCTGGGCGATTAAGTAAGTGGTATTCAGCGGGGACGCTATTTACTTCGCTGATGGTGTGAATCTATATGTCACGGTGTACTTGCCTACAGGACATCTGTACTGATCGAGCACCGAGTCGCCACCACAACTGTGATTGCCTATGCCACGCTGCCAATAGTCGAAGTGGGCAAACACTTGTGGTTTGTGCACGAGGTCATAAGGATGCTTGCGACCATAGAATACATCATAATTAAACTGTTCGTCATCAAAGTGCGACAGTGAGAATGATGACAGGCCATCAGTCTTGATGGATAGTTTTGTCGAGCCATTGTCGAGCGAGAGGAAGCGCAGTCCCTGGCGGTCGCCCATGGTCTGAGGAGCACTCTGCTGCTCAAACATGCCGTCCACGGTGGTGGTGTAATATCCGAGTTGGTATCCACGCTGGCGGTCCACATAGTTGCTCTCAGGACCCTTGGCATAATACTCCACATTCTCAAAACCAGGAGCAAACTGCATCATGATGCCCATGCGACGAGTATCGTCAGACGAGTTGCTGTAGGTCACGCGCATGTCTACGGTGCCGTCAGGATAGATCGTGTAGTCTATCACGTGAGTGTCATTGCCACCTGATACGGTGGTCTGAGCCACTACATTCTTCTTGCTCTTGGCAGGAGCCTTGACGAGTTGTGTCTTGCCACCGATGAATCCCTCCTGCTTGTTGTCGTTGACAGCAGTACCCTCAGTGTCGCCGAGGCTCACGTTGTCATTGGCAATGCGACGGAAAGCATTAAAGTCAGGACCTGTCGAAGG
>CAVABU010000003.1:0-33217 GCA_963586965.1 Gemmiger formicilis | reverse complement strand
TCATATCCCTTCTTAGCCCATGTAGCCTTGTCCTTGAGAGTCAGGCTGAAGGTGATGAGATACTCGTGACCATTGTCCACGGCAGTATTGTAAGGGATGCTGACAGAAGCAGTGTTGCCAGGCTTGATGGAAGGGATAGCCACAGATGCTGTCTCCACCTCTTTGCCATCCTTGAGCACAGAGTACTGGAGCGAGAGGATGTCAGCAATGTCAGTGAATGCGTACTTATTCTTCAGAGTGAGTTTCTTGTCAGCGAAAGACACGAAGTCCACGTTGCGATACACATATTTCACCTCAGTGAGTTTAGGAGTCCACTCACGTCCAGGAGTGATGATGCCATTGCTCATGAAGTCTCCCTGGAAACCTTCGTAGCCATTATTGAGTTTGGTGTAATCATAGCCAGAGGTGTAGTAGTGCAGACCCGTCATAGGATCAGTGAGTGGCTGATGATTCTTGATGCGACGAGTGTCATAGATGCCCTGGTCTACCCAGTCCCAGATGCATCCGCCGACGATAGACTTGCTATTCTCTATGATGTCCCAGTATTCCTGCAGGTTGCCCACAGCCTGTCCCATGGCGTGTGCGTATTCGCAGATGAAGTATGGTTTGTCATGGAGACCTTCGGTAAGGCCCTCCACCACCTTTATCTTAGGATACATGTTGCTACCAAAGTCAGAGTAGCGTTCGCCGTGCTTATAGCCTTCATAGTGCACCAGAGCATCACGACCAGGCAGGAGTCTCTTCACGCAGTCGTAGGTGGCTTGGAAGTTGACACCACCACCGCTCTCATTGCCCAGCGACCAGAAGACGATGCTCGGGTGATTGCGGTCACGCAGCACCATGCGCTCAGTGCGGTCCACATATGCGGCTTCCCATGTGGAGTCATTAGAGAGGCCCTGATTATTGTGGCACTCCACGTCAGCCTCGTCCATGCAGTAGAGTCCATAGTAGTCAAACATGGCATACATCTTCGGCTGGCGAGGATAGTGGCTTGTGCGGACGGTGTTGACATTAGCCTGCTTCATCAAGATCACGTCACGCAGCATGGTAGGCACGTCGATGGCATGGCCATAGAGAGGATGGATGTCCTGAGTGTTGACACCCTTGCAGAATATGCGCTTGCCATTGACCAGCATCTGCCTGTCGGCATTGATGCGCACGTCACGGAAACCGTATTTGGTGGAGAATACCATCTCCTCGCTGTTGTCGCTCTTCTGCTTGACGATGACAGTGTAGAGATAAGGATCCTCGGTGCTCCATGGATGCAGACCAGAGAGTTGGCCCATGTCGATGCGGATGTCCTTGGTCTTGGCGCTCTTGTCCATGTTGACAGTGGTAGACTGAGTAGCCACAGTCTTGCCCTCGCCATCGAGGAGCGACACCTCTATCTGCTTGGTAGACTTCTCGGCAGAGGCATTGTCGAGGGTGAGGTTGACAGCCATAGTGCCACTGGTGTAGCCATTGTCGAGAGTGGATGTGATGTAGTGGTCAGAGATGAATGTCGTCGGTGTGGCCACGAGATACACGTCGCGGTGTATACCAGCGAGGTGCCACATGTCCTGACCCTCGAGATAGGATCCGTCACTCCAGCGATAGACACGCACGGAGAGATTGTTGTCGCCAGTGCGCAGATAAGGAGTGGCATCAAACTCAGCGTCGGTGTTGGCACCCTGTGAGTAGCCCACGTATCTGCCATTGATCCACACCACGATGGCACTGCAAGCACCATCAAAGTGCAGGGTGACGCGCTTCTTGTCCCATCCCTCTGGGAGAGTGAAGGTGCGACGATACGATCCCAGTGGGTTGGCATCAAAGTTGTCGGCTATGGCAGTGATAAATGGAGGATTGTTTTTGAAGGGGTAGCCCACATTGTTGTATACAGGCACGTCGTAGCCCGCCATCTCCCAGTTGAGTGGCACTCGGATGTCATCCCAACTGCTCACATTGGCGTTGTCGGCATAGAAGTCGTCAGCCTCAGGTTTGCCTGCCTTCCAGTCGCTGGTGTACTTAAACTTCCACGTGCCATTGAGCGACATGTAGTCAGCATTCTCAGGAGTGATCCATGGGAACTTGTAGCACTTGTCCTGCTGCATGGCAGAGGTGCTGGAGTAAGGGATGAAGGTGGCGTGCGCAGGCAGTTTGTTGTCCTCAAACTTGCTTTGGTCTTCTACCCAAGAGTCAGAGAACTTACATGCGGGAGTGATCTTGGTAGCCGGGATTAGGGTCTTGGCTTTACTCACTGTGCGCTTAGTGGTCTTCGTCTTTGTTGCGCCACTTTGTGCATAAGCGGCAAAAGGTGCAAGAAGCATGAAGATGCTTATTAGGCGAATTCTGTTCATATAAATTAGGTTTTGGTTATGTTTTATTTTATCTGTCTATACAACGGAGATTCTTCTCCAGTTGCTCTACCGAACTGGCACCAAGCAACACGCTTGTCACTCCTCGCTGCTGCAGTATCCAGCGGAGGGAGTGCTCTGCCAGAGTCTGCCCTACGGCTTCTGCCTGGGCATTCCATGTCTGCAGTTGACGGAGCAATTCGGGGGTGAGTGCCTCACTCTTGAGGTTAAGCCCTCTTGACATCCGCGAGTCCTCAGGTATGCCATGCAGATAGCGGTCAGTGAGGAGTCCTTGCGCCAAAGGAGAGAAGGATATGAATCCTATGCCGTGGTCGGCACAATAGTCAGTGATGCCCTCCTGCTGTGGACTCTTGTCGATCATATTGAGCCGTCCCTGATAGATCAGCAGTGGCACGTCGTGAGCCTTGAGATAAGCATCTGCCACCTGCAGTTGCTCCAGTGGCCATCTGCTTATGCCGACATAGAGAGCCTTGCCCGAGCGCACGATGTCCACGAGAGCCTGCAGAGTCTCCTCCAAAGGAGTCTCCGGGTCATAGCGGTGGCTATAAAACAGGTCCACATAGTCAAGGTGCATACGATGAAGACTCTGGTCGAGGCTTGCCATGAGATATTTGCGACTACCCCAGTTGCCGTAAGGTCCAGGCCACATGTCATAGCCAGCCTTGGTGGAGATGAAGAGTTCGTCACGATAAGGACGGAAGTCATCATCCATGAGCCTGCCGAAAGTCTCCTCAGCACTGCCGTAAGGCGGGCCATAGTTGTTGGCAAGGTCAAAGTGCGTGACACCATGGTCGAAGGCATAGTGCGTGATGTCACGCGACCTCTCGTAAGGGTCATTGCCACCGAAATTATGCCAGAAGCCAAGGCTTACCTTAGGTAAAAGCACACCGCTACGTCCACAACGGCTATACATAGCATCGCTGTGAGCGTAGCGGTCATCGGCTGCGTCATATTTCTCTTTTACATTCATTCGCCTATCAGTTTGAGCAGTTTGTCCACGGCTTCATCCTCAGGTATGCCCGTCTCGATGCACTCCTGTTTTCTATAGAGCGATATCTTGTTAGGGCCAGCGCCCACATATCCGAAGTCAGCGTCAGCCATCTCGCCAGGTCCATTGACGATGCATCCCATGATACCTATCTTGAGAGTGCTCAGTCTGGGATTATCCTTGGAAGCCTCTTTGATGGCAGCCTTTATCTTGGCTATGGTGCCCTGCAGATTGTAGAGTGTTCTGCCACAACCAGGACAACTGATGTATTCCGTCTTAGTGAACTTCACTCGTGCGGCTTGCAGGATGGAGTCAGCAAGATCATTCTCTTCCTTGCCCTTATTGGTGATGACAAGATCGTGCGCCTTGCCATCGATGAGCAGAGCACCAGCAGTCATGGCAGCCTTGAGTTGTAGGTCTTCGGTGTCGTCCTCGTCGAAGTCGAGATGCAGAGCATCATTTATTATCAAGGCATGCTGTCGCTTGTCGGTACACTCGTCGATGAAGGAGACGAGTTTCTTAGCCACAGGAATCTCGCATTCTGGTGCCTCAGACAGGCTCACGCGGATGGTGTCGCCGATGCCCTCGGTGAGCAGTGCGCCGATGCCCACGGCACTCTTGATGCGACCGTCTTCGCCCTCTCCTGCCTCAGTGACACCGAGGTGGAGCGGATAGTGCATATCCTCCTTGTCCATCTCCTCCACGAGCAGACGCACGGACTGCACCATGACGACAGTGTTGCTTGCCTTTATAGACAAGACCACATCGGTGAAGTTCTCCCTCTTGCATATGCGGAGAAACTCCAGGCAACTCTCCACGATGCCCTTGGGAGTGTCGCCATAGCGATTGCGTATGCGGTCGGATAGTGACCCGTGGTTGACACCTATGCGGATGGCAGTGTGGTGCTCCTTGCAGATATTGAGAAAAGGAGTAAATCGCTCATCGATCTTGCGCAGTTCGGCAGCGTACTCCTCGTCAGTGTATTCCTGCTTGATAAACTTTCTTGCGGGGTCCACATAGTTGCCTGGATTGACGCGCACCTTCTCGCAGTGCTGAGCGGCGATGTCAGCCACATTAGCATTGAAGTGCACGTCAGCCACCAATGGTGTGAAGTAACCGTCACGCTTGAGAGCATCGCCGATGTGCTGCATATTCTCAGCCTCACGGCGTCCCTGAGTGGTGAGTCTCACCAGTTCGCCACCCGCATCGATGATGCGCTTGGCTTGAGCCACGCAAGCCTCAGTGTCATTGGTATTGGTGGTGGTCATGGACTGCACTCGGATGGGGTTGTCGCCACCGATGAGCAGGTTGCCCACCTTTACCACCTGACTAATTCGTCTTGAATTCATATTTTATCTCTGCTAAATCTTTGTTGGCTTTCTCTATCTTTTCGCCGAGTGTCGACTTGTAAGCCTGCACCTTCTCAGCCACCTCCTCGTCAGCGAGCGCTATCATCTCGCAAGCCAGGATTGCAGCATTCATGGCAGCATTTACACCCACAGTGGCCACGGGGATGCCAGGAGGCATCTGTATGATAGAGAGCATGGAGTCAAGACCATCGAGCATGCCCTTGATAGGCACTCCGATGACAGGCAGAGTGGTGCTTGCAGCAATCACTCCAGGCAGGGCTGCCGCCATACCAGCTGCAGCGATGATAACCTTTATGCCCCTACCCTTTGCATCCTTAGCAAACTGCTCCACAGCATCAGGTGTGCGGTGTGCAGAGAGCGCGTTGACCTCGAAGGGGATCTTCATATCGTCGAGAAACTTGCAAGCTTTTTCCATCACGGGCATATCGCTTGTCGAACCCATAATAATACTAACCAGTGGAGTCATACGTATATTATTGTGAAAATAGAAATTACAAGACCTACAGCATAGCCTACGAGCACTTGTGAGAGACTGTGCTGGCGCAGTATCATGCGCGATGTGCCCACAAGACCTGAGACTATGAGAGCCAGGCAAAGCCACCACAGCAGATAGAAACCAAAAATCTCACTGAAGACTATCAGCGTGCCGGTGACAGCGCCTATGGCTGCTGTGTGAGTGGATATCTTCCACCACACGTTTATGAATGCGCATACCGTCTGTAGCAATATCGCTATCACAAGCAGAGTGCTTATGAAGTGCGGGATGCGGAAAAAGTTCATGATGTAGCAACAAGTGAAATAACTCACAATGGTGATGATGTAAGGCACCATTCTGCGCTCTCGCTTGCCCAGTTGGAATAGTTTCCATCCATGATAGTTGCGATAGAAATGGATGATGAGTGTGGGGAAAAGGATGGTGAAGAGGTATACCAATGCGACGACTGTCAACTTGTAAGACAACGGCAGAAGGTCGAGGTAGGTGAACCAGAATAGCAGAATCAGTCCTACCAGTGGGAGGTAGAACGGATTGAACGTGAGGCTCAGCGCTCGTGCTGCGATTATCAGTTTCTTTTCCATGTGTGTTTTTCAGTTTCTTCGCATCAGTGACTTAGGTATCCCGAGTTGGTCCCTGTATTTAGCCACTGTGCGCCTTGCTATAGGGAATCCCTGTTGCTTCATTATCTTGACGATGGCCTCGTCGCTGAGAGGATTCTTCTTGTCCTCCTTGTCTACGATGTCCTTGAGAGCCAGTTTTATCTTTCTTGTGGAGAGTTCTTCGCCGTCTTCACTTGTGTAGCCATCGGTGAAGAAGAATCTCAGAGGGAACGTGCCCCACTGCGTCTGGGCGTACTTCTCATTGCTCACACGCGATATGGTGGAGATGTCGAGGCCAGTCTTCTCGGCGATGTCCTTGAGGATCATCGGGCGCAGGTCAGACTCGTCACCATCAAGGAAGAATCTGCGCTGCCAGTCTATTATCGCCTGCATGGTGAGAGTCATGGTCTGCTGGCGTTTGCGGATGGCTTCGATATACCAGCGAGCCTTCTCCATATTGCGACGCAGGTAGACCACGGCGTCACGATTGGACTTATTCATCTGCTTGTCGTCCATCTTGCTATAGTTGCTGAGCATCTCCTCAAAGGAGTCGGAGATCCTCAGGTTGGGCATGCTACCATTATTGATGTCAAAGGTGATGCGTCCGTCATCAGAAGTATAGACGATAAAGTCAGGAGTGATCTGGTGCATATTTCTACCAATGGTCTCACCCATGGCAGCACCCGGTTTGGGGTTGAGTTTGCGCAGACCTTCCATGAGCGTCTGCATCTGCAGGTCATCGAGGTGCAGGTCATCCTTGAGGTTCTCCCAACGCTTCTTGGTAAAATCCTCGAAGTGATGGTCTATGACGCAGAGCATGCGATCCTTCAGACGGCTATCCTCCATCCTCTCCACCTGTAGGCGCAGGCATTCCTGCAAGGAGCGTCCTGCTATGCCAGGCGGGTCAAACGTCTGCAGTTTGTGGAGCACCGCTTCCACCTCCTCCGTCGTGGCATCCGTATTCTCATAGATGGCGAGTTCATCGGCTATGGTGTCTAGGTCCTTGCGCAGGAGACCATCATTGTCGAGACTGCCGATGAGATACTGCATGATATGGAGTTCGGTGTCGGAGAGTTCCGTCTCACCCATCTGCTCATTGAGTTTGTCATAGAACGACTGCGTGTCGCCATAGACCATCTCCTCGTAGTCGGCAGAGTTGCGATAGTTGTTGTCGCGGTCGTCGCTCATGTCGTCATCGCTCCCCATATTCTCCAGAGCCTGATTGAGTTCATCCTGGCGCTCCTCCTTCTCTATGGATTCCTCAGAGTCCTGGTCAGAGTCATTGTCGTCTATGTCATTATCAGAAGACGATGCGTTGTCCATGGCGAGGTCATTTCTATCATCGTCATAGTCCTCTTCGAGAGCAGGGTTGTCATTGAGTTCGGTGGCAACATTTTGTTCCAGTTCGGCAAGCGACATGCTGAGCAACTTCACATTGAGAAGTTGCTGTTGTGTGATGCGTTGCTGTTGCAGTAGTTTCTGCTCCTGTATCTGATGTTGTTCGAATCCCTGTTCCATTATCTGAAGTATTCTTTCAATTGTGCAGCGAGCGATGCTAATTTCTCTATATCATCATTGCCATACCTATTCCATATATTTTGGCACGGAAATAGCAGAGGGTCTATCATGATGTCGCCACGATTGAGGTAAGGGTCGCAGAATTGGAATATCTCCATGATCTGCGTGATGAGCGATGGTGTCAGTTTGATGAGTTTCGCCAGATCCTGTATCTCTTCAGTCTGCGTGACCATGGTCGTCGGCGTGAGGCGGAAATACTGGTCGAGGATAAGGATGAGATGTATGGGCATCACATCCTTTCTCTCGTCGAGAGGGCGGAAGTCGAGTTCCCAAGACTCATTGGTGTCCACCTCGTCATAGTATTTGCCAGCAGTGCCGAAGCCCTCCTGCTCCATCAGTATCTTGGCTGCCTTATTGAGTTTCTTAGGATTCTGATATTCGTCGAGCAAGAGTTTCAGATATGGCGACTTAGGATTACGCAGTTCCATCATCCTCTTGTGCAGATCAGACGGATGGATGTGCAGTCGCAGAGCGATGTCTACCAGGCCATGAGAGTAGACAGCCTTGACACCCTCTGGTTTGCGCTTGTAGAGCCACAAGAGCAGTGGCCAGTATTCATCGTTCCATTTCATAATCTTACGCTACGATTAAAGTTTGTATGCGTTGAGTTTGTCGTTATAGTATTTCCTCACGTCGCTCCAGCGATAGTAAGGGCCTTCCACTGGTTTTACAGGCAGAGTGGCCTCCTCCTCATTGAGCAGCACCTTCACCCAGATGTCCTTGTCATTGATGTCCTTGCGATAGAAGATAAACTGGATGTTGCATCCCATAGGGAATATGCGGTAGTTGTACCAATGATTCTTCTCCAGGTCGTCAGGGTGCATCGTCTTGCCATATCCATTGAGGTCAAGCAGGCAAGTCAGAGGTAGCACCATGGTCTCGTGTCCGAAGCGCAGAGTGGCACCAGGCTTGTCGAGGGCGATGCAAGAGTCAGCCTCGGTGATGATATTCTTCAGCAGGTTGCGCTGAGTGAAGGGTTGGGTAGCGCCATTGAGATTGCAAGCGCCAAACTCACAAAACCATCCTGCATTGTATCTCTGCCAGAGGGCGTAGAGTTCTTCTTTGGTGAAGATGTCATAGAGAGTGATGTCGTGACGCAGTTCAGAGTTTTGCAGTATGCAAGCCAGGTCAAACAGTCTGCAGTAGAAGTTTTGTGCGTCGATATTGTCTTTCACATAAGAAGCATCATTGAAGAGAAGATTCATCACGCGTGCTGGATGGAGATACTTCTTGCTCCAGTTGTCGAGATAAGTCTTTGTGGCATCATTGTGACGCTTGCTCACGAGCGGTTTGTCGTCATAGTTCATGTAGTACATGTCATGCTCGCTTGCGTCGTGCTTAATCTTGAGCGTCGGATTGAGTTTAGCGAGTTCCTGCAGTTCGTTCTCCATGGAGAGAATGCAGCGAATCACTATCGTACTCTTGGCATCAACCACAGTGCTGTCGGCAAACACCTGAGGGAAGCGCTCATACATACGGCGTGCTATGCCACGGTGCTGCTCAGCTCCGAGTTCGGTCAGTTCGCCGATGCGGTTGTCGCTTTCACAGCGCATCATCTTCACCTTATTGAGCACCTCTTTGCCCTTTTCAGTAAGTTTGCCAGCAGCGTCAGCACGATTGAGGATGTCAAGAGGGACGTCGTAGTCGCGGTTTTCACAATGATAACGTGATCCGTGGCGTCCGTAGTGAGAGATATAGAAGGGCGCTTTGTCCTTAGGTTGCGGAGTCAAAGCCTTCTCGGGCATGGGATAGGCAAGGAAGTTGCTACCAGCGCGATTGATGTCCTGATAGATGTCTTGGCGTGATTGTTGTGACCATACGCTGAGGGCAATGGTAAGGCAAAGTAGTGTTAAGCTGATTTTTTTCATAAATCTTTTAGGTGTTAAAAATGTGATGGCACGGCAAGCGGAAACGTGCCTCGTATGCACACTCTTTCATGCTGTAGCCTATACGATGCAAAGATACGACAAAACTTTCAACAATGAAATATTTTTTGTAATTTTGCTCACCTAAAACATATTTGTAATGGCAAAGAACAACAATACTCTCACGCCGATGATGCAGCAGTTCTTTGACCTGAAGGCCAAGCATCCCGAGGCGTTGCTTCTGTTCAGGTGCGGCGACTTTTATGAAACTTATCTCGACGATGCCATCGAGGCATCACGCATACTCGGCATAACTCTCACAAGAAGAAACTACTCAGGTCAGCAGGATACCACTGCCATGGCGGGATTTCCGCATCATGCCCTCGACACTTATCTGCCCAAACTCATTAGGGCGGGCAAGCGTGTGGCTATCTGTGACCAATTGGAAGACCCCAAGCTCACCAAGAAACTGGTAAAGCGTGGCATCACCGAATTGGTCACTCCTGGAGTGGCGATGGCGGACAATGTGCTCAACAATAAGGAGAATAACTTCCTGGCTGCCTTGCACTTCGGTAAGGGTGCGATAGGTGTGTCTTTCCTGGATATCTCCACGGGAGAGTTTCTTGTGGATGAGGGTACGGCTGATAATGTGGCAAAGTTATTAGGCAACTTCCAACCTAAGGAGGTGCTCTATAATAGAAACCAGCGTCGCGAATTTGCTCAGACATTCGGCACGAAGTATTGCGTGTATGAGATGGATGACTGGGTCTTTACCGAACAGACGGCACGGCAGAAACTGCTACACCAGTTTAAGACTCGTAATCTTAAAGGTTTTGGTGTCGAGCATCTGAAGAACGGCATTGTGGCTGCAGGCGCTATCATGCAGTATCTGGAGATAACGCAGCACACGAATGTGTCGCATATCTGCAATATATCACGCATCGAGGAAGAAAGATTTGTCAGACTTGACAGTTTTACCATTCGTTCACTGGAATTGATTAACCCTATGAATGAGGGTGGTCAGTCGCTACTCGGTGTCATAGATCACACGATAACGCCAATGGGAGGACGCCTGCTCAGACGCTGGGTGGTGTTTCCTATGAAAGATAAGCGCAAGATAGATGCCCGCCTTGATGTGGTGGACAGTTTCTTCCGCCAACCTGACACCAGTGAGACAGTGGAGACGAGTCTGCACAGTGTGGGCGATGTGGAGCGCATGATATCCAAGGCTGCCGTGGGTAGAATATCTCCGCGTGATGTGGTGCTACTAAAGAATGCTCTCGTGGCACTGCGTGATGTGAAGTCGGCTTGCATGCAGTCAGACAATGACACGCTCCGCAATATGGCTGAGCGCTTGGATCTCTGTGACGAACTCTGCGAGAGAATAGAAAAGGAGATGGTAGCCGAACCGCCTATGCTACTCAATCGTGGTAACGTGATACGCCCAGGTTTTGACAAGGAACTCGATGACCTGCGTGATATATCACAGGGAGGACGTGAATATCTGCTCAACATACAAAAGCGCGAGATGGAGCAGACTGGCATTTCTTCGCTGAAGGTGGGATACAATAATGTCTTCGGTTATTACCTTGAGGTGCGCAATACTTTTAAGGACAAGGTGCCACAGGAATGGGTGCGCAAGCAGACTCTGGCACAGGCTGAGCGATATATCACTCAGGAACTGAAGGAATATGAGGAGAAGATACTCGGGGCTGACGAGAAGATACAGTCGCTAGAGGAGAAACTCTTTAATGAACTTGTGCTGGAAATACAGAAATACATAGTTCCTATACAGCAGGATGCGCTCGTGGTGGCACAGATAGACTGTCTGCTCTCCTTTGCCAACGTAGCAAAGGAGCACCGCTATATGCGCCCGGTGGTGGATGACTCTTACGTCCTTGACATCAAACAGGGACGCCATCCTGTGATAGAGACTCAGATGGCAGTGGGTGATAGTTATGTGCCCAATGATGTATATCTCGACAATGAGAAGCAACAGATAATGATCATCACTGGTCCTAACATGGCTGGTAAGTCGGCTCTGCTTCGCCAGACGGCTCTCATAGTACTCCTCGCGCAGATAGGATGCTATGTGCCTGCTGACTCCGCTCGTGTAGGTCTTGTAGACAAGATTTTTACTCGTGTAGGTGCTTCTGATAATATCTCCCTCGGTGAGTCTACCTTCATGGTGGAGATGACGGAGGCTGCAAATATCCTCAACAATGTGTCTGAGCGTTCGCTTGTGCTCTTCGATGAACTTGGACGAGGTACTTCTACCTATGACGGCATATCCATAGCTTGGGCGATAGTGGAATATCTGCATGACGCCAAGAATGCACAGGCACGCACGCTCTTTGCCACGCACTATCATGAACTCAATGAGATGGAGAATAAGTTTGACCGCATAAAGAACTATAATGTCAGCGTGCGCGACATAGATGGTCAGATAATCTTCCTTCGCAAACTGGAGCGTGGTGGATCGGCTCATTCCTTCGGTATACACGTGGCAGAAATCTCTGGTATGCCAAAGTCGGTCGTGAGACGGGCAAATGTAGTGCTCAAGCAACTTGAGGCTCCCTCGCGCGAAGCAGCGTCGGCGGCTGGCGGTAAACATGAAGGTGATGACATCACGGAGAAGATATCGCAACTCAATGGCGCCAGCGATGGCATGCAGTTGTCCTTCTTTCAACTGGATGACCCTGTGCTATCGCAGATACGCGACGAAATCATTGGACTTGATATTAATAACCTCACGCCTATGGAGGCGCTCAACAAGCTCAATGATATCAAGAAAATCCTTGTAGGATAACACTTTTTTCTTTTAGGAGGTACGGCAAGGGCGCCGTACCTCCTATTAATACCCTACTCCTACTCTACTCAAGAAAGCAATCAACAAAAAAACCGGCACGTCCTTCACAGGAAATGCCGGTTGGGGTTGAATTTATGAAAAATTTTGGGATTGCCTGTCGCAAGGACAGGAAAAAATAAAAAAGATGTTTCACAACATCACCACTAACTGTGTATTCTTATTCATGTCTGATTGCCTCTATTGGATCCATGTTGGCTGCCTTGCGTGCTGGGATGTATCCGAAGATAACACCGATAAACACACATACGCCGAAGCTGACCCATATTGACCACATCGGTACACTTGATGGCATGCCAAACTTAGGTACGACGAAACTTGATGCGCCACATCCAACGAGTATGCCGAGTATACCTCCAGTCAGAGATATTAGTATTGATTCGATGAGGAATTGCAGTGATATCACCAGACCTGTGGCACCCACTGACATGCGGAGACCTATCTCCTTGGTGCGCTCCGTCACTGACACGAGCATGATGTTCATGATGCCTATACCTGCCACCAATAGTGAGAATGCTGCAGCTACGACGAGGATGAGGGTCACGGTGTCCATCGTGGATGACATGGTCTGCATCATCTCAGCCTGTGAGCGGATGGAGAAGTCATCACTGTCGCCACTCGCATCCTTTATCTTATGTTGTGAGCGCAGTATTTGTGTCAGTTCCTCTATAGCTGCGTCAGACATCTCTTCTGTGATGGCTGAACAGTTGATACTGGAGAGGTATGTCTGGGCCGCTATACGCTTCATTACGGTGGTGTATGGGGCTATCATGATGTTGTCCTGGTCCATACCCCATGAGTTGTAACCTTTAGACTTCAGTACGCCCACTATTCGCATAGGGATAGACTTAAATCGCACTGTCTTGCCCACCACGTCAGCACCCTCACCGAAGAGTTCGTCCACGATGGTCTTTCCTACGAGGCACACCTTAGCAGACTTCTTGATATCTTCTTCGGTGAAGCATTCGCCGTCCTCTATCTCCCACTGCTTGATGTCGAGATATTCGGGACTCTCACCATAGACGCTCGTGTTATTATTGTTGTTGCCGTAGACCACCTGTCCAGAAGCAGACACCTCTGGTGATACGTCGGTGACAAACTTCTTTTCCTCGAGTATCTTCTCATAGTCGGCTATCTTCAGTGTCTGCATGGACGAAGGGTCCTGACGCACACCGCCACGCATGTCGGCACCAGGACGGATGGTGATCAGATTGGTTCCCATGGTGGAGAGTTCCTTGCGGATGCTCTCTTTGGAACCCTGTCCGATGCTCATCATTATGATAACCGCAGCTACACCGATGATGATACCGAGCATGCTCAGGAAGCTTCGCATCTTGTTGTTGGCAACAGCCCTAAACGAAACTTTGAAGAGATTCAGTATATTCATAATTTAGTCGTCTTGTGGTTTTGGCAGTGCCGCCAGCGCTTCTGCTGCGGACTTGATGTTGTTGTTGATAGTGTCCTCACGTATCTTGCCGTCACGCAGGTTGATGTTGCGACTGGAATACTCCGCAATCTCAGGGTTGTGGGTGACGAAGATGATGGTGTGTCCCTGGCGATAGAGTTCCTGGAAGAGCACGAGCATCTCAAATGAGGTGCGTGTGTCGAGGTTACCTGTAGCCTCGTCAGCCAGTAGCACGGCAGGGTCATTGACCAGGGCGCGGGCGATGGCCACACGCTGCATCTGTCCACCTGACATCTGATTGCTTTTGTGGTCCAATCTCTCTGCCAGTCCAACCGCTGTAAGTGCCTTGATGGCTGCCTCGCGACGCTGATGTGCATTGTATTTATTGTTATACATGAGAGGTAGCTCCACGTTCTCTATAGCGGTAGTCTTCGGCAGAAGGTTATAGTTCTGGAATACGAAGCCAATCTTGCGGTTTCTCAGGTGCGCACGCTGGTTCTTAGACATCTGCCTTACCGATACGCCATCGAGATAATATTCGCCGCTTGTAGGCGTGTCCAGACATCCCAACTGGTTGAGGAGTGTAGACTTACCCGAACCGGATGTACCCTGGATGGTCACAAACTCGCCTTCGTATATCTTGAAGCTCACTCCGCGCAGGGCCTTTACTGTCTCGGATCCCACTTGGAAATAGCGCTTCACGTTGTCGAGTTCGATGACTACCTTTCTGTCTTCTTTCTGTTCACTCATAATTGTCTGTGATGAATTATGACTGTTTATTTCTTGGGAGCACCGCCACCATTGCCACCGTTGCCACTCTTCTTCTTGTCGTTCTTAGGTCCTGGCATGAATGGGTTGGATGTCTGCTCCTCTTCCTCAGCGTCCTGTGTCTGATCGATATTGAAGTCGGTGAGCACCTCTGTGCCTTCCTTTATGCCAGAAACGATCTCAGTGAGAGTGCCGTTGGTGGTACCTATTTCCACTGCATGAGCCTTGAATGTGTTGCCCTCGCGTGTCCACAACTTATTCTTTGCCTTTACGTCCTCTATGGTCTCGTCACCAGTCATGATGGCTTCGTTAGGAGTGAAGCGCAGAGCCTTAGCAGGCACGGTCAGCACATTGTTTTTCTCCAGTGTGTAGATGGTGACATTGGCTGTCAGACCTGGTTTCAGTTTGAGATCATCATTAGGAGCAGAGATTACCACCTCATAGGTCACGACATTTGACTCTGTAGTAGCCTCCTGGCGCACCTGTGTGACAGATCCATTGAATACATCATCTGGGAAAGCGTCCACGGTGAAGGTCACACGCTGGCCCTCCACTACTCCACCTATGTCAGCCTCGTCGATATCAGCGATTACACGCATATCGGTCAAGTCCTGTGCTATATTGAAGAGCGTAGGAGTGGTCATGGCAGATGCCACGGTCTGTCCTTCCTCTACCTCCTTTGACAGGATGACACCATCGATAGGTGATGTGATGGTGGCATAACCGAGGTTGGTGCGAGCCTTTTCCACTGCCTGCTGCTGTATTTTTACCTGTTGCACAGCCTGATCGTAAGACAACTTCGCATTCTCATAGTCGTTAGCTGAGATGAGTCCCTTGCTGAAGAGATTCTTATAGCGATTATAGTTAGCCTTCTGATAAGTGAGAGAACTCTGTGCATTGGCAAGATTGCTCTGTGCAGAAGCGAGCTCAGACTTGAGGTTTGTCTTGTCGAGTTCGGCAATGACCTGTCCCTTCTTTACTACGGAATTGTAGTCAACGTATATTTTGTCAATGATACCAGACACCTGTGTACCCACCTCGACCTTTGTTACTGGTTCGATAGTACCTGTGGCTGTGATACTTGTAGAGATATTCTGCTTTGAGACTTTTGCGGTGGAGTAAGTCACACTCTTCTCGCTGCTACATGCTGTCATTAGTGCAAGGGCGATGATGGCAAGCCCTGTGCTAACTGTCTTTTTCATATACATATATGGTCTATTTTCTTTTTATGTAAATGTGTTATTGGGGCTTTAGATATCTATGTCGCCACCGTTGTAGAAGTTGAGCATCTGCATGCTCAGGATGGTAGTGTACTTGCTCTCAAGTCGGCTTTGCTCGGCATTGAGGAGTGTGGTCTTGCCAGTGGTGAGTTCCTGGATGTTTTTGAGTCCCTCCTTAAACTGTTCGCTGACGAGCTCGTAACTCTCCTTTGCGCTCTGTGTGCTCACCTGTGCAGACTTGAATCGTGCCTGATTGGTGTTGGCATCGAGCCAATAGCCCTCGATAGTACTCCACAGCTGCTTCTGCTGGTCCTGCAAGTCGAGTTGCATCTCCTGCTGCTGTATCTTAGCCTTGCGTATGCTCGTCTTGGTGGAGCGCTGGTCATAGAGAGGTATACTGAGGTTGACACCCAAGCCACCAGTGAGGTTGCTCTTCATCTGCTTAGACCAATTATTGTTGGATACAGATGTGGTGGAAGCACCTATCGAACCGTTGATACCTATTGTAGGCATATATCCAGCACGAGCTATCTTCTCCTGCAGTTTGCTTGACTCTATACCGAGTTGTGCATTCTTTATCTCTGGACGTGTGACGAGAGCATTGCCGTAGATATCTGCCATTGAAGGCACTGTGGCGAGTGCTGCGTCATCGCTTGCCTGAGGGATGACGATGTCAAAATCACTGCTATCGGTAAGTTCGAGAAGTTGCTTCAACTGTAGTTTATAGCGTGCCACCTGTCCCTGAGCATTGACGAGATTATATTCGTCAGTGGCAGCCTGTGACTCAAGCTGTGCCACCTCTGCCTTAGACATAGTGCCAGTGGTGTACATCTCCTGTCCGCGCTTTACGTTAGCCTTGCCTATCTCGAGCACCTGCTCATAGACCTTTACCGCCTCAGTGTTATAAAGAATCTGGACATAGAGTTGAGTGATCTGTTCCTGTATGCTGTTGGCAGTGGTCTGTGTAGTAAGGTCAGCCTGCTGCTCAGCTATCTCGTTCTGCTTGATGGTGTTAGTATTCTTGTTGCCATTCCACACCGTCCAGTTAGCACCGACATTGTAGTTGCCGTTGTAGGAAGTCTTGTTTACCTTAGAGTCCACATATCCGTTGGTCACGGTAGTGCCACCACCCTCTGGGAAAGGTCTGTAGCTGATGTTGTGTCCTGTAGAGAAGTTGACTGAAGGCAGAAGCTGAGCTCGGGATTGCTTTGTAGTCTCTGTCGAAGACTCCTTCTGCAGTTTGTTTTTCTGCAACTGGATATTGTGCTCGAGGGCATAGTTGATACATTCCTTGAGTGTCCATTGTGTCTGTGCGTACAATGGTGCTGCCAACGTAAGAACTATACTTGAAGCGATGATTTTCTCTCTCATGTCTTGATTCTATGTTTCGCTTTTCTTTTCAAAAAATACTACACCTTAGATTGAAAAAAGCCGTAGACAGTTTAATTGTCCACGGCTTTATTAACATGTTCTTAACATTCGTTCTTACTTTTTTGCCCTACGCATGCACCAAATACCTATTATAATAAACGGCACACTGAGTATCTGTCCCATATTGAAGAGCATGCCTGACTCGAAGCTCACCTGTATGTCTTTGGTGTACTCGATGAGAAATCGGAATGTGAAGATAAGTGTCAGACACAGACCAAAGTAAAAGCCCCTACCCGTCTCTATCTTGCGTTTCTTGTAGAAATACATGCCTACGAAGAAGAAGCAGAAATATGCCATCGCCTCATAGAGTTGTCCTGGGTGGCGTGGCAACATGTCTACGCGCTCGAATACGAATGCCCAGGGCACATCGGTCACCTTACCTATTATCTCCGAGTTCATGAGGTTGCCAAGACGGATGAAGCAAGCTGTGATAGGTGTGGCAATGGCTATATTGTCAAGCACTGTCCACAGTTTGACTCCCGTCTTGCGACTATAGAGCCATAGCGCTATCATCAGTCCGATGGTGCCACCATGTGATGCAAGTCCTTCATAACCAGTGAATGACCATCCGCCTTCTGGTCGGAAGTGTATGGGCAGAAACATCTCCACGATGTGCTTGCCCGATGTGAGGAAATAGTCAGGCTGATAGAATATGCAGTGGCCCAAGCGCGCACCGACGAGGATGCCGATAAAACAGTAGATAAAGAGCGGTTCAAACTTCTCTCCAGCTATCTTTTGGTCCTTGTAGAGCCATTGCACCATGAAGTAGGCACCTACGAGTCCGAGGAGCCAACATAGTGAATACCACCTTATTGTGAGAAATCCCAACGAGAATGCAGTCGTGTCAGGATTCCATATGATATAGTCAAGAAGGTCTAACATACCTCTACTCTATTTTGATTATACATTGAAGCGGAAGTGCATGATGTCTCCGTCTTGCACGACATACTCCTTGCCCTCGATGCCGAGTTTGCCTGCCTCGCGTACGGCAGACTCGCTACCATACTGGATGTAGTCTTCATACTTGATGACCTCTGCGCGGATAAATCCTTTCTCAAAGTCGGTGTGTATCACGCCAGCGCACTGTGGTGCCTTCCATCCCTTGTGATAGGTCCACGCCTTCACCTCCATCTCGCCTGCGGTGATGAATGTCTCAAGGTTGAGCAGTGAGTAAGCCTTCTTTATCAGACGGTTAACACCACTTTCCTCCAATCCAAGTTCCTCAAGGAAGAGTTGCTTGTCCTCATAACTCTCCAGTTCGGCGATGTCTTCCTCGGTCTTGGCAGCCACTATCATGCTCTCTGCGCCTTCCTCCTTGGCGAGTTCTTCCACCTGAGCGGTCCACTTGTTGCCGTCCTTGGCAGATGTCTCGTCCACATTGCATACGTAGAGCACGGGTTTGCTTGTCAGCAGGAATAGGTTTCTTGCTGCGTCCTGCTCCTCCTTGGAGTCGAAGCTCACGGTGCGTGCATTCTTGCCCTGAAGCAAAGCGTCACGATATGCCTCCATGACCTTTGCCTCCACCTTCGCATCCTTATTGCCAGTAGACGCCACCTTCTGCGTCTTGGCAAGACGTGACTCTATGGTTTCCAAGTCTTTGAGTTGAAGTTCGGTGTCTATTATCTCTTTGTCACGTATAGGATCTATGGTGCCGTCTACGTGTGTGATATTCTCATCTTCGAAGCAGCGAAGCACGTGTATGATGGCGTCAGTCTCGCGGATGTTACCCAGAAACTTATTGCCAAGACCTTCGCCCTTGCTTGCGCCTTTCACCAGACCAGCGATGTCGACTATCTCGCAAGTAGCGGGCACGATGCGTCCTGGGTGCACCAGTTCGGCAAGTTTTGTCAGTCGCTCATCAGGCACTGTGATGACGCCTACATTAGGTTCGATAGTACAAAAGGGAAAGTTGGCTGCCTGAGCCTTTGCGCTCGACAGACAATTAAACAATGTGGACTTGCCCACGTTAGGCAGTCCCACAATACCACATTTCAATGCCATATTTGTAAATTATGTCTTTTCGTAGAATATTTTTGTTGCAGTAGAATATTTTCGTTGCAGATGCAAAGTTACTTATTTATTCTGAATAATGGAAATAGGGTAGGGGTCAATGCGCTTCGAGCCAGTTGTCGCCCCATCCAGAGTCGGCTATGAGGGGCACCAGTAGGTCGTAAGCTCCCTGCATCTCTTCCATTACGATGCGTGACACTTTTTCTTCTTCGTCGGGATAGACGGAGAAGTTGAGTTCGTCATGCACCTGGAGTATCATCTTCGAACGTATGCCTTCATCCTGGAATCGTCTATAAATCCGCACCATAGCCAGTTTGATGATGTCTGCTGCCGACCCCTGGATAGGGGCGTTGATGGCATTGCGCTCTGCAAAACCTCTCACTGTGGCGTTGGCAGAATTGATGTCGGGCAGATAGCGACGGCGATGGAAGAATGTCTCGGCATAACCCTTTGTGCGCACTTCCTCCTTGGCACGCTCCATGTAGTCTTTCACGCGTGGGAATGTCTCGAAGTAGCCATCCATGAGGGCTTTGGCTTCAGAGCGGTCTATGAGCAATCGCTCAGCAAGTCCCCATACGGTGATGCCATAGATGATGCCAAAGTTGGCACGTTTGGCTTTTGTGCGCTCATCGCGTGTCACCTCGCTGATGTCCTTCTTGTAGACCTTTGCGGCGGTGGAGGCGTGTATGTCGAGTCCGTTTTCGAAGGCGTGAATCATATTCTCATCCTTGGAAAGATGTGCCATGACACGCAATTCGATCTGTGAGTAGTCTGCTGAAAAAAAACGACAACCTTTCTCGGGAATGAAACATTTGCGTATCTCCTTGCCATCTTCGCCACGTACAGGGATATTCTGCAGGTTAGGATTGCTTGACGAAAGTCTACCTGTGGATGTCACTGCCTGATTAAAGGACGTGTGTATGTGTCCCGTGCGCGTGTTGACAAGTTGGGGTAGGGCGTCAATGTAGGTGCTTATAAGTTTCTTTAATCCTCTATAAGCCAATATCTTCTTTATGATGTCATGCTTGGCGGCATGCTTCTGTAGTTCCTCCTCACTTGTGACGTATTGTCCCGTCTTAGTCTTTTTCGGTTTGTCGACAATCTTCATCTCGCCAAAGAGCACTTCGCCTACTTGTCGTGGTGAAGAAATATTGAATGAATGGCCCGCCAACTCATATATCTCACGCTCGATGGCTATCATCCTTTCCGTGAAAACATTTGACGCGTCACTTAGTGCCTCAAGGTCAAGCACGACACCATTATACTCCATGTCTGCAAGTACACGTATCAGTGGCATCTCTATGTCATGACACAGTTGGTGCATATCGTATTGCTCTATCTGAGGCATGAGCTTGTGATAGAGTTTCATCGTCACGTCAGCATCCTCACACGCATACTCATAGACGAGGGTAGGGGGTAGGTCGCGCATGGACTTCTGATTTTTGCCCGAAGGACCGATGAGCTCCTCTATGTGAATGGTGCGATAGTCGAGCATTGTCTCAGCCATGTAGTCCATGCCGTGCTGGAGATCTGGATTTATGAGATAGTGTGCGATCATGGTGTCGAAGAGTTCACCCTTGACATTTATGCCATAGTTGCGTAAGACCTGGATGTCATACTTTATATTTTGTCCAATCTTCAAGATTTTGTCATTCTCAAACAATGGTCGGAATATTTCAACCACCGCCTGTGCTTTGTCATCATCTTCCGGCACTGCCACGTAAAAAGCCTTCGACTCTTCTACACAAAAGCTAAATCCCACAAGTTTTGCATCGATAGCATTGACCGAAGTGGTCTCCGTGTCCAAAACAATTTTCTCAAATGTCAAAAGAAAATCACACGTAGACTTCATCTTGCCCTCATCCTCAATGAGTTGGTAGTCGTGAGGCGTCGATTCTAATGTCGAAAAATGGTCGTTTTTATCCTCTTCTGCATTCTCGTCTTGAAAAAAGCCGAATAAATCAGGTTGAGAATTAACTTTCTTTTGCTTTGCCGTAGGTTTCTTAACAATCTTACTTGCGAGCGTCTTAAACTCCAATTCGGAGAGTAGGGGAGAGAGTTTTTCGTCGTCAGCCTCCCTTGACTTGAATTTTTCCAAGTCGAGGTCTACTGGCACATCGGTGCGGATGGTGGCGAGAAACTTTGACATCTTTATGTCGTCCACTGCCGCTTCCACCTTTTCCTTCATCTTACCCTTCAGTTCGCTGGTATGTGTGAGAAGTTGCTCGACGGATCCAAACTGATTGATGAGTTGGGTGGCGGTTTTCGGGCCGATGCCCGGGCAACCGGGGAAGTTGTCGGCGGAGTCACCCATGAGAGCCAGGATGTCGATGACCTGGAGTGGGGTAGTGATGCCATATTTCTCGCAGACAGCCTTCTCATCAAGAGTCTCGTATCCACCACCATGTCGAGGGCGATAGATGTAGACATTGCCACCGACGAGTTGGCCGTAGTCCTTGTCGGGGGTCAGCATGTAGGTCTCAATGTTCTGATTACCAGCCTTCAATGCAAGAGTACCGATGATGTCATCAGCCTCAAAACCTTCGGCTTCCATGCAGGCGATATTCATGGCAGACATGAGGTCTTTTATAATAGGTACGGCTTTGCGTATGTCTTCAGGAGTGGCTTCGCGCTGAGCTTTGTATTCGGGGAAAGCTTCATTGCGGAAGGTCTTACCGCGGTCGAAAGCCACCGCTATGTATGTAGGTTTTTCTTTGGTCAAGACCTCATTCACGGTGTTCATAAAACCGACTATGGCTGAGGTGTTTAGACCTTTAGAATTTATGCGTGGATTTTTAATGAATGCATAATATGATCTATAGATAATCGCATATGCATCAATAAGAAAGAGTTTCTCCATGTATCAGTATCTTTAATCATGGTAAAATTACAAAAAAACTGCCATAATTACACGTAATTTGAGTAATTTTGTAGTACATAACACCTCTGATATGGATTATTTATCAATCATAAAACGCCCGATTGCACACGAGCTTGAGGAATTCTCAGAGCTCTTCAGTTCTTCACTCACCTTTGGTGACAGTCTCCTTGATGAGGTGTTGGCTTACATCCGTCAGCGCGCTGGCAAGCGTATGCGCCCGATGCTTATCATGTTGATAGCCAAAGCTTTTGGTGATGTCAACCATGAGTCACAATATGCTGCCGTGGGTCTCGAATTGCTTCACACGGCATCACTTGTGCATGACGATGTGGTGGATGAAAGCCAGGAGCGCCGTGGGCAGGCTTCGGTCAATAGTCTATATG
Organism: Gemmiger formicilis; assembly: GCA_963586965.1. GTDB lineage: Bacteria > Bacteroidota > Bacteroidia > Bacteroidales > Bacteroidaceae > Prevotella. The sequence goes on along the minus strand of CAVABU010000003.1, from coordinate 11,000 downwards.
ATAATAGGGTGTCGGTCTTGGTGGGTGATTTCATTCTCTCCACGGCGCTGCTCAAGATATCGCAGACGCGCAACCACCGCATCGTGGATTATCTTGCCAAACTCGGTATGACGCTCAGCAATGGCGAACTGCTCCAACTGGCAAATATCGATAATCACAACCTCTCGGAAAAGGTCTATTATGATGTCATAAAACAAAAGACAGCAGCCCTCTTTGAAGCTTGTGCTGCCACTGGTGCCATCAGTAGTGGGGCAGGGGAGGACTTGGTCGAAAAAGCCCGACAGTTTGGCCAGGATCTTGGTATAGCCTTTCAGATAAGAGATGACATCTTTGATTATTATGATGATGGTGAAATAGGTAAACCTACGGGTAATGATATGGCAGAGGGAAAACTCACTTTGCCTGTGCTATATGCTCTCAATTCAACTAATAATCAGGAGTATATAGATATAGCATACAAGGTGAAAGACCGTAATGTGAGCAAGGATGAGATAGCGCGACTGGTGGCTTTTACGAAGCAGAATGGTGGCATCGAATATGCTCAGAAGACCATGCTCGCGTATCGTGACAAGGCGCTTGCCTTTATCGAAAAGGAAGTGAAAAAGGCGGACATTGCGGAGGCGCTCGTAGCATACGTGGACTACGTGGCTGCCCGCAATTTCTGATCAGTTATAAGATTTAATGAAGCTATCTTCATCGGCCAACGAAGATAGCTTCATCACTCAGAGAAGATATCTTCATCGTGCAACGAAGATATCTTCTCTGGAATATGTATATATTAGGATATGGTACGGCGAGGGCGCCGTACCTCCTAATTTTCTAATGGCATCGGTTGCAGCGGGGACGCTGCAACTACTATATTCTTTAGAAGAACTTTGTCTCCTCGCCAGTGAGTTCGCTCAAGAGCACATTTGCCAGGCGACTTGTGCCAAGGCGGAACCACTTATTAGTGAGCCATTCTTTGCCCAGGACCTCCTTTACGATGGTGTAGTAGGTAATGGCGTCCATCACTGTATTGATGCCTCCAGCGGGCTTAAAACCGATCTGTATGCCCGTCTCATCATAGTATTCCTTGATGGCCTGACACATCACATATGCTGCCTCTGGTGTGGCGCTCACTTTCTCCTTGCCTGTGGATGTCTTGATGTAGTCTGCACCAGCATACATGGAGAGTAGGGAAGCCTTCTTGATGTCTGCAGCACTCTTGAGACATCCAGTCTCAAGTATCACCTTCATGGCGACGTCCTTGCCGCAAGTATTCTTGAGTTCCTGTATGTCCTCGCACATTCCCTCATAGTCTTCATCGAGGAATTTGCCCACAGGCATCACTATATCGATCTCTGTGGCGCCGTCTTTTACTGCCAGTGCAGTCTCTGCCACTTTCACCTCTATGAGAGCCTGTGATGAAGGGAATGAACCTGACACGCATGCTATCTCTACGCCATCGATTTCGAGGGTCTCTGCTACGGTCTTTGCAAAGCATGGGAACACGCAAATGGTGGCCACGTGGGGTAGGTCAGGGTAGGCTGAATCGAAGTCGTTGACACGCTCTGTAAACTTCATCACACTCGTCTCAGAGTCTGTGGTGTGGAGCGTTGTCAATTCGATGCTTCCCATGAGGAATTTCTTCACTTCCGGAGTGTCATTTTCCGGTACTTTGTTTGCAATGATTTCCTTTACTACTGCCTGTACTTCGGCATCACTGATGTTTAGGTTGTATTTTCCTAAAGCTTCTTCGTATTTGTTCATTTTATTCATAGGTCTTTATGTTTTGAATCCATTATTATCGTCACTGGTCCGTCATTGAGAAGTCTTACTTTCATGTCCGCACCAAACTCTCCAGTGGCTATTTCTTTCCCCAGAGCGACTTCTATGGTGCGGATGAAGTCGTGGTAGAGTGGGATAGAGATATCGTGTCCTGCGGCTCGTATGTAGCTCGGACGGTTGCCTTTCTTGGTGGAAGCCATGAGCGTGAACTGGCTTACGACCAATATGTCGCCTCCGATGTCCAAGACGGAGCGGTTCATCACTCCATTTTCGTCATCAAAGATGCGCATGTTGACGAGTTTTTTCACCAGATAGTCTATGTCTTCCTGCGTGTCGTCTGTGCCTATGCCGAGCAGTATCAGGAGTCCGCTTCCGATGCTCGACTTGAGTTGTCCGTCGATGGTGACGCTTGCCTCCTTGACACGTTGTACTACTGTTCTCATAGATTGCAAAGTTAGTGTTTTTATTTCATATTGTCCTTCTTAGCCATGAAATAATTATACACGATATTAGCCTTTGATGCTCCTATGATAGATGAAAGCGTCTGTAAATCAGAGGATTCTATACGTTTAACCGTCTTTAATTGCTTGATAAGCAGGTCTTTAGTCTTTGGTCCGATGCCTTTGATATCATCAAGTGCGGAGTGGAGGGCGCTCTTGGATCTCTTGTCGCGGTGAAAGGTGATGGCATAGCGGTGCACCTCGTCTTGTATCTGTGAGAGTACGCGGAAGAGTTCTGAACCTGCCTTCAGCGAGATGGTCTGCGGAGGGAATCCGAAGAGCAGTTCGTTGGTGCGGTGACGGTCATTCTTGGCAAGTCCGGCGATGGGGATATGCAGTTGCAATTGGTCCTCCACGACCTCGCGCACGACGCTCATCTGACCTGCTCCGCCATCCGTGATGATGAGGTCGGGTAGGGTGTCGTTTTCGTCCTTCATGCGCTTGTAACGGCGGTAGACCACCTCCTGCATGGAAGCATAATCGTCGGGTCCGCTGACGGTCTTTATGATGTATTTGCGGTAGTCTTTCTTGGATGGTTTCATGCCCTTGAAGACCACGCAACCAGCCACGGCATCCGTGCCAGAGATGTTGGAATTATCAAAGCACTCGATGTGATAAGGCATCTTCTCAAGGCCAAGTTTCTGCTGCAATTCCTTCATCAGGCGAGTCTGTTTTTGCTCCGGATTGAGTTTCTCTGCTTGCTTCAGACGATCAAATTTGTACTGCTTGCCATTCATCTCTGAGAGTTCTAAAAGATGCTTCTTGTCACCCCTCTGAGGTACAAAAAACTGTGCCCCGTCAGGCATCTTCCAGTCTATCTCAAATGGTACGATAATCTCTTTGGAATGGCTCTCAAAGCGTGCACGTGTCTCTGGGATGGCCGCCAGCAGGAGTTCCTCGTCAGTCTCGTCAAGTCTGCGCTTATATTCAAACGTAAAACTGTGGTTTACCATGCCCTCCATGACGTGCATATAGTTGATGAAAACAGTGCTGTGAGTGTCGTCTGCAACGATGGAAAACACGTCCACATCCGTAATAGTATGGCTCACGACACCGCTTTTAGCAACATAAGACTCCAGTAATTGATACCGCTTTTTTATTTCCTCAGCCTCCTCAAATTTAAGTTCCGAGGCCTTCTGCATCATGTTGTCATATAGTGTGCGACAGAGTTTGGAAGTGTTGCCCTTGAGTATCTCCCTTGCCTGGTCTATATTCTCGCGATATTCCTCCACGGTCTGCTTGCCGATGCAAGGCGCTTTGCAGTTTTTGATGTGGTATTCCAAGCAGACTTTATATCTCTGCTTGTCTATGCCTTCTGCGGTAATTGGCGTGTGGCAGCGCCGAGGGAAGTACATCCTATTGATGAGGTCGAGTAGGGAGTACATGGTGCCTACGTGGCTGTAAGGGCCATAAAACTGCCCCATGCGCTTGTCTATCCTTCGGGTCTTGAATATGCGTGGCAGATATTCGTTGGTGATGCAGATGCTCGGGTAGGTCTTGCCATCCTTGAGGAGGATGTTGTAGCGAGGATTAAACTGCTTTATGAGCGAGTTCTCGAGGAGTAGGGCGTCTTCTTCGGTGTTGACCACAGTGTAGGTTATGTTGTGTATCTTGCTGACCAATACTTTGGTCTTGTATCGGTCTACCTCTTTATGAAAGTAGGACGAAACACGATTTTTTAGGTTCTTTGCCTTACCTACATATATAATAGTACCCTCCTCGTCGTAAAACTGGTAGCTACCCGGTTTGTCTGGCAAACTAAGTACTATTCCCTTGAGTCTCGCTATCCTCTGCTCGTTCTCCTCTTTCTTCATCTATAGCCTTTCTTTTCTGTTTCACGTGAAACGTTTACTCTCTAACCATAAAATCCCTTTGTAGAGCCAATTATGGACGTTCTACAAAGGGATTTCTCGTGTATCTATCTTGTTTTGAACATTTCTTCGCTTTGCTTTCTCTATAGGAGGTGCGGCGCCCTCGCCGTAACACGTATGCGGGGTTGTTATTTCTTAGCGTTTGGTACGGCGAGGGCACCGTACCTCCTATAATTTCCTTGTGTATTTGGTTACAGCGAGGACGTTGCAAATACTCAGGCTGCCCGAATTATATCTTTATTAGGGCGGTAATATCTGTATCCTTTTCGAATACATCCCTTCCATGCAGTCCCTCTATGGTGAGTTCGATGATGAAGTTGATGTATATTTTCTTAGGATGGAACTTCTTTACCAGATCATAAGCAGCGCGCATCGAACCGCCAGTAGCGAGCAAATCGTCGTGAATGAGCACTACATCGTCTTCGGTGATGGAGTCCTTGTGTATTTCTATGGTATCCTCGCCATATTCTTTCTTATATGACTGTTGGATGGTTTCTGCGGGTAGTTTGCCAGGTTTTCTGCAAAGAGCGATACCAGCACCAAGTTCGGTAGCTATGGCAGAGCTCATCACAAAACCGCGGCTTTCTATTCCTACAATCTTGGTGATACCTTTGTCTTTGTAGATGTCCACGATTTCGTCGCGCATGATCTTAAGACACTCGGCGCTTTTGAATAGGGTAGTGACATCCTGAAACTGGATTCCCTTAATAGGAAAGTCCGGAATGCAGCGTAGATTCTTTAATAATGTTGGATTGTTCATAATATTTAATTTGTTTTGTTGTTTCTATTTCTTAGTTTCACAACCCCAGTCGATTCCATCGCTTTGGTTAGTTATTTTGTTTCACGTGAAACGTAACAATGTAATACCGTGTGTTATCTGTTAAGCAATACGAGTAATACGTTTATATCACTCGGTGAAACTCCCGGTATTCGGCTTGCCTGTGCAAGAGTCTTTGGGTTTATGCGTTGTAGCTTTTGACGTCCCTCAGTGGAGATCTCGTGGAGTTCCTCGTAATTAAATCGGTTCTCTATGTTTATGTTCTCCAGGCGGTGCATCTTCTCTGCTATCACCTTTTCACGCTCGATATATCCTTTATATTTTATAGCTATCTCTGCGGACTCGGATATTTCTTCCTTTCTATTCGGTAGTTTGGCGATTTCTTCCTTTAATGCAGGGATAGCCTCAGACAGTATATTTATATTAAGCTGCGGACGAACGATAAGTTCGGAGAGTTTTGTGCCGAAGCGTAGAGCAGCAGTATCAGTAGTCTCAAGGAAAGAATTTATTTCCTTTGGTTTTATCGTTGTACTATTGCAGAACTCTAACAGACGATTTACTGATTCTTCCTTCTCCTTCCACCAATTGTAGCGTTCTGTCGTGACCACGCCTAAATTGTAGCCTTTCTCCGTAAGACGTGCATCGGCATTATCTTGGCGCAAAAGTATGCGGTATTCCGCACGAGAGGTGAACATTCTGTACGGTTCGTCCACGCCCTTAGTGACGAGATCGTCGATAAGCACACCGATGTAAGCTTCGTCGCGGCTCAATACTAGCGGTTCGCTACCTGCGCATTTCCTCGCTGCATTAATGCCAGCGATGAGACCTTGACCTCCTGCTTCCTCGTAACCAGTCGTTCCGTTGACCTGACCAGCGAAGAAAAGGCCCGATATTATTTTAGACTCAAGAGAGTGATTGAGTTGAGTAGGGTCGAAGTAATCGTACTCTATGGCGTATCCAGGACGATACACCTTCACGTCTCTAAGAGCTGGGATTTTCTTTAGAGCTTCCAGTTGTATCTCCATCGGCATACTTGAGGAAAAACCGTTAAGATACATCTCGTTTGTATCCGTACCCTCTGGTTCGAGAAATAGCGGATGTTGCTCCTTGTCTGCAAAGGTTACGAGTTTTGTCTCTATCGACGGACAGTAGCGAGGACCGATGCTTTGTATCTGACCATTGAAAAGGGGAGAGTCTGCAAGTCCGCTACGGAGGATGTCGTGGCACTCCTTATTAGTATTAAATGTCCAGCATGGCAGTTGCGGTAGGTTTCTTCCTTCGCCGAAATAACTAAACTGATGAAAACCGTTATCGCCAGCCTGTGGGGTGGTGTCCTCGAAATGCACGGACCGACGGTCTATTCTCACAGGAGTACCTGTCTTCATCCTATACGATTCGATGCCGTGTCGAGTGATAGACTCTGTGAATCCCGTCACTGCCGGTTCGGCACAACGTCCTCCAGCCACCATCTTTCTTCCGATATGCATCATGCCATTAAGGAAAGTACCAGCCGTGACCACCACGCATCGAGCATGAAACTCCACACCCCATACTGTCTTTACTCCATAAGCCGTCTTGTTATCATCTACCAGAAGTTCGTCCACTTGGTCCTGCCAAATGTCGAGGTTGTCAGTATGGTCGAGTATCTCACGCCATTTCCAGATAAACTTGCCACGGTCGCACTGAGCACGCGGACTCCATACGGCAGGGCCTTTGCCCATATTGAGCATACGAAACTGTATGGCGGTGGCGTCGGTGACTATACCCATCTGGCCACCGAGAGCATCAATCTCCCTTACTATTTGTCCCTTTGCAATGCCACCCACGGCAGGATTGCATGACATCTGTGCGATTTTGTTCATGTCCATAGTGACGAGGCAAGTCTTTGCACCCACCTTTGCGGAAGCCACAGCAGCTTCGCAGCCAGCGTGTCCGCCACCCACTATTATGACATCATAATTAAGAATCATAATGACGTAAAATGTTATATGGTATAACCTATACCAACTTTCTGTCCACAAAAGTAGCAAGAAAAATCCGATTTGAGCCTAAAAATTTTTGTTTGTCGTCAAATAATCGTATTTTTGCACTACCTTAATAATGTCATTGCTCACGCGCGCACTGACGTTATATAGGTGTGTGCGCTATGTCGCAGAGGATGTTTTTTCGTAGGACAAAATCTTTATAAACATTTAAATACTTAATTTCAAATCATTTATGTGGTTAACTAACTCTTCTATCGGCAGAAAAGTGGTGATGTCAGTAACTGGTATTGCGCTTATTCTGTTCTTGACATTCCACATGTCAATGAATGTTGTGGCCCTGTTCTCTGGTGAGGCTTACAACACGATTTGTGAACTTCTGGGTGCCAACTGGTATGCTGTCGTAGCTACAGCTGGATTGGCTGCCCTGGCAGTGATTCACATCCTGTATGCTTTCATTCTGACTATCCAGAATCGCAAGGCACGTGGCGCCAGCCGTTATGACGTCACCGTGAAGCCTGCAAAGGTGGAGTGGGCATCACAGAACATGCTCGTGCTCGGCATCATCGCCTTGGTGGGTATCGTTCTGCACCTCTACAACTTCTGGGCAAAGATGATGTTTGCAGAGCTTACGGGTATCGGTGACTTGTCACTCGCTGCTGATGGCGCACACTGGATCCAGTACACATTCAGCTGTCCAGTTTATGTCATTATCTACTTGGTATGGCTCGTAGCCATCTGGTTTCACCTCACTCATGGTTTCTGGAGCGCATTCCAGACACTCGGTATCAACGGCAAGGTGTGGTTCACACGCTGGAAGGTCATCGGCATCGTGTATGTGACTCTGCTCATGCTCGGTTTTGCAGCAGTTGTCATTGCTTATGCTCTGGGCATTGTCGGTGGTGAATGTGCAGGTGATTGTTGCAGAAGCGCAGTCGAGGCTTGCGGTTCTTGCTGTTCACATTAATGTCTAACTGATAACAAAGAAACATCATGGCTAAAGAATTGAATTCAAGAATACCAGAAGGACCTGTAGCTGACAAGTGGACTGAATATAAGGCTCACCAGCGACTGGTAAACCCAAAAAATAAACTCAAGCTCGACATCATCGTTGTAGGTACAGGTCTGGCAGGTGCCAGCGCAGCCTCTTCACTCGGTGAGATGGGCTTCAATGTGCTCAACTTCTGCATCCAGGACTCTCCACGTCGTGCTCACTCTATCGCAGCTCAGGGTGGTATCAATGCAGCAAAGAATTATCAGAATGATGGTGACTCCGTATACCGTCTGTTCTACGATACAGTAAAGGGTGGTGACTACCGTGCACGCGAGGCTAACGTGTATCGTCTGGCAGAAGTGTCAAATAATATCATCGACCAGTGTGTGGCTCAGGGTGTGCCTTTCGCTCGTGAATACGGCGGCATGCTTGCCAACCGTTCATTCGGTGGTGCTCAGGTGTCACGTACATTCTATGCTAAGGGTCAGACAGGTCAGCAGTTGCTACTCGGTGCTTACTCTTCACTCTCTTGCCAGGTACACGCAGGCAAGGTGAAGCTCTACACACGTTATGAGATGGAAGATGTAGTGCTCGTAGAAGGTCGTGCACGCGGTATCATCGCAAAGAACCTCGTTACTGGTAAGCTGGAGCGCTTCTCTGCTAATGCAGTCGTAATCGCTACTGGTGGTTACGGTAATACTTACTTCCTCTCTACCAACGCTATGGGATGTAACTGTACAGCCGCTATCCAGTGCTATCGCAAGGGTGCAATGTTTGCTAACCCTTCTTACGTGCAGATTCACCCTACATGTATCCCTGTACACGGCGACAACCAGTCGAAGCTGACCCTTATGTCAGAGTCTCTGCGTAATGATGGTCGTATTTGGGTGCCAAAGAAGCTTGAGGATGCTAAGAAACTCCAGGCTGGCGAGATCAATGGTTGGGATATTCCTGAGCAGGATCGTGACTATTACTTGGAGCGTCGCTATCCAGCATTCGGTAACCTCGTGCCACGTGACGTTGCTTCACGTGCTGCCAAGGAGCGTTGCGACAAGGGCTACGGCGTAAACAATACTGGTCTGGCTGTGTTCCTCGACTTCTCTGAGTCTATACAGCGCCTCGGCATAGATGAGATTCGCCAGCGCTATGGCAACCTCTTTGATATGTATGAGGAGATCACCGACGTCAATCCAGGTGAGTTTGTAAAGAGCAAGGACGGCATCGACTACTACAAGCCGATGATGATTTTCCCTGCTATCCACTACACCATGGGTGGTATCTGGGTAGACTATGAGCTTCAGACCACTATCCCAGGCCTCTTCGCTATCGGTGAGTGCAACTTCTCTGACCACGGTGCTAACCGTCTGGGTGCTTCTGCTCTTATGCAGGGTCTTGCTGACGGATACTTCGTGCTCCCTTACACCATCCAAAACTACCTGGCAGACCAGGCTATCTGGCCACGTCTATCAGTAGATATGCCTGAGTTTGAGGAGGCTGAGAAGAAGGTAGACTCAGAAATCGACCGTCTGATGAACATCAAGGGTAAGCGCTCTGTAGACTCTATCCACAAGGAGCTTGGCCACATCATGTGGGAGCACGTCGGCATGGGACGTACCAAGGAAGGTCTTGAGGAAGGTCTTAAGTTGCTCAAGGGCATCCGAAAGGAGTTCAACGAGAACCTCTTCGTGCCAGGCTCACGCGACGGACTCAACGTCGAACTCGACAAGGCTATCCACCTCCGCGACTTCATCGTCATGGGTGAACTTATCGCCTACGACGCACTCCACCGTGAGGAGTCTTGTGGTGGTCACTTCCGTGAGGAGCACCAGACAGAGGAAGGCGAGGCTAAGCGTGATGATGAGAACTTCTTCTATGTAGGTTGCTGGGAGTACCAGAATAATGACGAGACAGCACCTGTGCTCAACAAGGAGCCTCTCGAGTATGAGATCATCAAGGTTCAGACCCGTAACTATAAGAACTAACCCTTAAAAAAGACAAACATGGCTAAGAATATTAGTTTTACAATAAGGTATTGGAAGCAGAACGGTCCTAAGGACAAGGGTCACTTCGATACACACGAGATGAAGAATATCCCTGATGACACTTCATTTCTCGAGATGCTTGACATCCTCAATGAGGAACTGATCAACGAAGGTAGCGAACCATTCGTATTCGACCACGACTGCCGTGAGGGTATCTGCGGTATGTGCTCGCTCTATATCAACGGTACACCACATGGCAAGACCGAGCGTGGCGCTACCACTTGCCAGCTCTACATGCGCAAGTTTAATGATGGCGACGTTATCACCGTAGAGCCATGGCGCTCTGCAGGTTTCCCTGTCATCAAGGACTGTATGGTAGACCGTCAGGCATTTGATAAGATCATGCAGGCTGGTGGCTACAACACCATCCGTACTGGTCAGGCACAGGATGCTAACGCTATCCTCATCCCTAAGGAGATCGCTGACGAAGCAATGGACTGCGCCACATGTATCGGTTGCGGTGCGTGCGTAGCTGCATGCAAGAATGGCTCTGCTATGCTCTTCGTGTCATCGAAAGTATCTCAGCTTGCTCTCCTCCCACAGGGTCGTCCAGAGGCTGCTAGAAGAGCTAAAAACATGATTGCAAAGATGGATGAACTTGGTTTCGGCAACTGCACCAACACTCGCGCTTGCGAGGCAGTATGTCCTAAGAACGAGTCTATCTCTAACATCGCTCGCCTCAACCGTGAGTTCATCGTGGCAAAGTTGGCTGACTAATCGCCGTCATCTTTGACATTATATTAATATAAAGTCCCGGATGCTCTCTTTACTGAGTGTCCGGGATTTTTGTTTCCGGGAGGTACAGCGCTATATAATATTGAAATATGTAAAGATGTAAATATTGAAAAATTAGTAGTTGCAGCGTCCTCGCTGCAACCAAGCAAATCTGAGAAATATATCCGATATGTTAAAAACCACCCCATCATGCATTTTTCTTTTAGAAAGATTGTGATTTTCAGTGAGAAGCAGTACATTTGTATTGAGGTCAATCCTTGACTGATGACCAAGGGACTCAACATAGTGAAGACTGCTGATGGTCGCGCAGTGAAAGTCATGAAACGCTAAC
>CAVABU010000002.1:41039-51600 GCA_963586965.1 Gemmiger formicilis | reverse complement strand
GCTCACTATTGAGGTATTTCACATCCTTGATGACCTGGAAGCCTTCAAAGAGTGAGTTGAGGAAATTGATGAGCAAATCCTTATTAGGTTTTGTGCCGAAGATACGCTTAAAACCGAAGTCGGTCAGCAGACTGATATATCTTTCCTCTGTCCTTTTCATTGTTATTCCTCCTTCTCTATACTATTGTGCAAACTCCTTCTATATACTACAATGCAAAGATAATTAATTTCTTCGCACACTACAAAATAGAATGCATCTTTTAACTTGAGTTACAATATTCTGCCGTCCTTCTCTCGGTGGAGTTCCTCCTTCATGCCTTGATACACCTTGTTCCAGTAGGGCAGGTGGCGCAGGGTGGAGCGTATGGGTTGCACGTCATAGACCATCATAGCTAGCAAGAAGACGATGCCGACATAGCATAGCACTCCGAATATCTGCTTCGTGCCCATCATCATGCTATCTAGTGCAGTGTAGGGCAGACCGGATGCCAGATTGTCGGCAGTGTGATAGCGCAATAGATAGCCATAGGTGGCGGATGCCATGTTGCCCAAAAGACCATTGCGCACAAATCCTGCTATGGTCAGTCCCATGAAGAAGTGGCGGAAGTCAAGCAATTCTCCCAAATAGATGGTCAGTGTGACGAAGAATATGGCGTAGCCGAAATTGCGCATGAAGGTGGGCAGATATAGCGTCTCTATCTCTATCGATGTCGTAATATGAAAATACATGTACACCTGATAGAATACCAAGAAGGCAAAGCCCACGGTGAGCAGACGCGTATATTTCTGATGCCATATCTTACACCAGCACAGGCTAAACAGGCACCCGGCTATGTTGCCGATGATAGCTATTAACTCAAATCTTGCCACTGTCAACTGTCCATAGTGCAACACTGCTCCCCAGAAAGGTTTCTCCAGCGAGTTGGCAGTGCCATTCATAATCTCTGCCACGAGAAACATCAGCAGTATGGGGAATATCGTCTTGTAGCGGAAGAGGTCTGGCGAGAGATAAGGATGCCTGATGCGATACATGCGATGAAATGCCGTCCATATGATAAACGGCCACACACAGAGCACCGTGGTCCACAGCAGGCTGTCGGTCCAGTTGTAGTATTCGGCGTAATTGAATATCCACACACCAGTGAGTAGCACCACCGACCAAAGGATGCATCCCAAATAGTCGATACCGATAAACGGTATGGGACGCATGAAGCGGAAGTTGCGTGTGCAGAGCAAGAAATAGAGCAGCACCACACAAAGCGTAGCCACCATAAACCAATGCATGGCACGCCATCCTCCGAAGAAATAACTCATCTCTGTGCTCATCCATCCTGCTATCGCCATGTCGCCCAGCACCACGATGTAGAGCAGTGGGAAGAATATTTGGAAGTCACGCTTAGGAGTCATCCACAACTGTATGTTGGAGAAACACTCAAACGTAGCCATCAGTTTAAAGAATCCGCAGAGAAATGACGACACGCACAGTAACGGTATCCACGTCGTGAAGAGGGGTAGGGCGATGGTCACTATCAGACCGCTCACAGCCACTATCTCCAGTTGACGATTGGTGAAGCAAAACTTCAGTCTAAAGAGTATTGGGAAAGGCATTGCCACTCCCACCACGCAACACATGAATACAAACATCACGTCCTCGCGCATCCATCCCAGTTCGCCCATCATATATTGTTGCGAACCGAGATATATGCCGGCGGACAACTGAAATATGATGCAGAACAGGAGATATATCCATGGTCGCAACTTCTTTGGTACGAAGTCCTTGACCATGGGCATCTCAAAAGGTCTGCCAATCATTTGATCTGCCATACTTAGCTATATATATTATTGTTGTTCGAACACTATTTAATCACTGTTTGACCACTGATTAATAGTCCACCTCGCACTCTACGTTGAGTCCGCTGAGCAGTCGCTTCACGTCCTCAGCCTTATTGTCGGATGTGAGCATGATGCGCACCGGCACACGCTGCTCCACCTTGACGAAATTGCCCGTGGCATTGTCTACAGGCACATTGCTGTAGGTGGCACCGCTGGCAGAAGATATTCTCTGCACCTTACCCTTAAATGTGATGCCCGGTATGGCGTCGGCGGTAATCTTCACTGGCATGCCCTCGCTGATGTGTTTCATTTGGGTCTCACGATAGTTTGCCACCACCCACACACTGCTCTGGTCCACGATGTTTACCATGAGTTGACCAGGTTGCACAAGTTGACCCACGAAGATATTCTTTCTGCCCACGTATCCGTCACAAGGAGCGGTGATGACAGTATATGAGAGATTGAGTCGTGCCAGGTTGAGACGAGCCTCTGCCACGCTCACTCCAGCATCTGACTGTCCCAGTCTGTGCTCCTGCTCGTTCTTCACAGTGGCTGTGGCCTCACGACTTGCAGAAGCCTGAGAGTATCGTGCCTGTGCAGCATCATATCGGCTCTTTGCCTGTTCGTATTGGGTCTTCACATTGTCAAACTGCTGTTGTGTCACGGCACCCTTTTGTAGCAAGGCGGTAAATCTATCGTATTCCTTCTTGGCATTCTCCATGCCCACCTTCGCCTCGTCTATGCCAGCAGTAGCCACCTTGACACCCGCTGATGCCACATTGATATTGCTATGTGTGGTGGTGATGCTTGCACTCACTGCGCCCACGCCCGACTTTGACCCCTTGACGTCAGCCTCTGCCTGTGCCAGTGCCAATCGATACTCAGCATCCTCAAGTATCACCAGCGTGTCACCCTTGTGCACATACTGAAACTCCTCGAAGCGCAGTTCCTTGATAAATCCCTGCACTCTCGTGTTGACAGGCGTGAAGTCACGGCGCACCATGGCATTGTCAGTATATTCCACAGTGCCGAAGTGGATGAAGCGTGTGCAGAGATAGCCTGCGCAGAAGACGAGTGCCAGGATGACCACGGCATTATATATTCTCTTTATTTGTTTCTTGTTGTTCATAATATTATATTGATGTGTATGTAATGTTGATGATGAATTAAAGTTTACCGGCTACGAATTTCACCTTATAATATTGGTAAGCGATATTGATTCTCGCATCCACCTCTCCCAGTTCGGCATCGAGTTTCATGTTGGCAGCGTCCACCATGTCAGTGATAAGTGCCAACTGATTGAGGTAGCGGTCATTGATGACATCATAGTTTTCGCGAGCCAAGTCCACGTTCTTCTTTTGAGTCTCCAGTTCCACGTAGCTCTGCAGATAGTCCGTGTAGGCAGCCTGCACCTTGTTGTCGAGTTCCTCCTGTGCCAGCGACTTCTGCTCTTGTGCCTGACGTGTGACAAGACGAGCCTGTGAGAGTTTTTTATTGCTCTTAAAGAGTGACGAGAGTGAATATTTCACGCCCACGCCTACATACCACACATTGAGATTCTTGTCAATAGGAGGCAGTTCGAATGTTATCGGGCCATTAAAGTTATTGCTTGCCACCACGGCTATCTTGGGCAGCAGTTCGCTCTTTGCCAACTTCTCATGCTGACGGCTCATATCCTCACGGAGTTGTGCCATCTTTAGGTTAGGGCTCACGGTCAAGGCATCCTTCTGCCACTGCTCCTCGCCCTCGCGACCGAAAGTCTTCTCGGTCGTATCTTCCGTCGGTATGATGCGCTCGCTCACGGGTATACCCAGCGTGTTGCACAGTTGGTGATTGAGTATGGCGCGTGTGTTGTTTAGTTTTGTGAGGTTTAGTTTCAGCGTCTGTAGTTGCAGTTCATATCGTGTGACATCATTCTTGAGTGCCACACCCTGCGCATGCTTCTCATTGATATTGTCGATGAGTTGCTGAGTGAGAGTGATGTTGCTCTGCAGCACCTTCTCACGATTGGCTATCTTCTGCAGGTCCAGATATTGGCTGAGAGCCATGAATCGCTGACCCTGTCGACTCAGTTCGGTGCCCACAGTGGCTTGCTCCGCTCCTATCTCAGCCATCTTTATCCCTGCGCTGATGGCACCTCCAGCATAGATCACCTCTTGTGCCTCGAGAGAGAACGAGTTGCCGAAATGTGGGCTCGTGAGATTTTGCACGTTAGTGAAATCCCTGTCCATGAGCAGAGCATTGCCAATGTAGCTGGCGCTGAGGCTGGCATTGATGTCAGGCAGTCGCTGGCTCTTTGCTGACTTCACACCCTCTCGGGCCACTTCCATACCTGTCTTCTGTGCAGTCAAAGCCCTGTTATTCTGCTCGATAAGGTCAAACATCTGGCTGATGTCCATCTCTCTTGTGCCTTGGGCATAAGCCATAGAGGTCATGGCCGTAGCAAGAGCCATGGCCGAAATAAATCTTTTCAACATGTGTTATATGATTATTCTCTTATGTATTTTCTGCATGCAAAGTTACGGCTATTTACAATGTGCGTGGCGAACGAAAACTTACTGAAAGTTGGCAATATGGGAATAGTTTCACTTTTTTTTTGCTACTTTTGCATCATAAAAGAGAATATGCAGTCACAACTCCTCACATTATCACCCTCGTCCATAGACCCGTCCATCCATGTCATCGACCATGGTGCAGTGTGGCTGTGCCTACAAGGTGAAGCCTCGCTTGGCATCGACCTCGACAGTTGGCACATAGAGCGAGACTCGGTCATAGTCTTCTTCCCCGGCGATGTGGTGCAGTGGCATGACATGAGCAGCGACTTTCAGGTGAAGGTCATCAGATACTCCTCGGAGATGCTCCGCTCAGCATGTCTCAATATCGAGCACTCCATCTACTCACTGCTCCATGACGACCGTCTTTGTCAGCACCAGGATGTGGTGGAGCACGTGGTGAAAAATATGTTTCGCATCCTCGACTTCTATTTCGCTGACTCCCATATAAGCGATGTCGATGATATCGTCAATGCCCAGTTGCGCTCCTTCTTCATGGGATTTAATAGTTTTATGACGCACCGCATCGAGGGCACCGTGACGCAGGGGGCAAGTCGCACAGTGACGCTCTTCAATAAGTTTATGGAACTCGTAAAGACCGAATTCCGTCAGTCGCATGAGGTATCATGGTTTGCCGACCGCTTGCACATCAGTCGCAAGTATCTCGGCATCATCGTGAAGGAGCACACTGGATTTACCCCAAAGAAGATTATCGATGAGTATGTCATCTTGCAGTTGCAGTTGACCCTCCGCACCACACAGAAGCCCATGAAGATGATAGCCTCCGAGTTTCACTTCCCCGACGTGTCAGTCATGACCCGCTATTTCAAGTCGCACACTGGTGTCAACCCATTGAAATATAGGAACCAGTAGAGTGGAATTTTACTTGCGAGGGTACGACGAGGACGTCGTACCTCCTATGGATCACGCCTTCGCTTGGTTGCAGCGAGGACGCTGCAACTACTATGATTAGTAATTCCTATTTGCCGTAAAACTCAATTTCGACCAACTGCATAATTCATTTCAGTCAACTGCAAACTATACTAAAGTTCTTGATTTTGAATATCGCAAGCAAACAATAGTAACTTGTAGTAGGCGAAGCGCCCTAGCTTTGCCCTATAGGAGGTACGGCGTCCTCGCCGTACCACACTCAAAGGAGTTTTTTATAGTAGTTGCAGCGTCCCCGCTGCAACCAAGCAAACTCCGAGTAATTCTTCCTTACAAGGGCAAAGCGAGGACGCTTCGCCTACTATGGTTACCAATGCTTCATTGCATATGGTACGACGAGGCACCATACCAACTACTTTACAATTCCTTTTTTGTCAACTATATACTTTTTTATAGCTGACTGCAAACTTCATTTCGGTCAACTGTAAACTACTATCTCAAACTTTGAGACAATTATCTCAAACTTTGAGACAACTATCTCAAACCTTGAGACAACTATCTTAAACTTTGAGATAGCGAAATATATTAGGCTTCTCAAGGTTTTGTGGCTAAAAAACAGTAACTTTACACCCGTAAGAGTTTAATTTTATATCACATAACGGACATGGCAAAATATATCAAGCAGGAAATGCCTGACATACAGGGCAAAGGAGAGAAGAAATGTTACTATCGGTTGGCAAAGAATAGAAACCTTTCGGCGAAGGAGTTTCTCAAGCGTTGCAGTGTGCATGGCATGCTGGACGAAGGCATCCTGGAGCATGCTCTCAGTGATATGGTGGACCAGTTGGTGGAAGACTTGGCTGACGGCTATTCTGTCACTATCGGTGGCATCGGCACGTTTAAAGCCACGCTCGGAGTGCGCGAAGACAAGGAGATGGACACCCTGGATGGCGATGACACCAAGCGCAATGCGCGTAGCGTCGAGGTGAAAAATGTGCGCTATGTGTCAGACAAACAGATGGTGAAGCAGGTGAATATGCGCTGCGAACTGTCAAGGGCTGGCGTGTCGAGGGTCAATAGTTCGCCTTACACCAAGGAGCAACGACTGCAGTTGGCATTGGACTATCTCTCCGACAGTGCGCATCCATTCATGCGAGTGTCTGACTATGCCGAGTTGACAGGCACCGCTCGCTCGACGGCAGCCAGGGAGCTTCGTGCATTTGCCGAAGATGCCTCCTGTGACATCACTACCAGTGGCAGGGCGACGGCAAAGGTGTATGTGAAGAAAATGTCATAAGGCAAGGACGATTCGCTTGAAAAAGTGTTGCGTGGTAAGGACTATTCGTTTGAAAAAGTGTATACTACTATGGATTATTCGCTTGAAAAAGTGTAATTTTGCAAAGGATGATATAACATTACATCATGCTTAAGAGAAAAATAGAAACCTATCTGACCGACTGGAAACAGTCTGACAATAGAAAGCCTCTTGTCATAAAAGGTATCCGCCAGTGTGGAAAGACTTATATTGTGCAGAAATTCGCAAAGGAGAATTATGACAATGTGGTCTATATGAACTTCATTCTTGAACCGGACAAGAAGTCTGCCTTTACTGGCAATATAGACGTTGACACCATCATTCTCAACCTCTCGGCTTTAATTCAAGGAAGTCGTTTCGTTGAAGGAAAAACTTGCATTATCCTTGACGAGATACAAGAATGCAAGGAAGCAAGGACTGCCTTGAAGTCATTTCATATAGATGGACGTTTTGATGTGATTGCGACAGGTTCTCTTTTAGGCGTGAGGGGCTATGGTCAAAGCAGGAGAAAGCAAGAGGATGCAGGACAAGACTCTGTCCCAGTGGGTTATGAGACTGTCATAGAGATGTACCCATTGGATTTTGAGGAGTTTCTGTGGGCGAACGGAATAGGTCAGGCGGTTATTGACTCCGTCAAATCTTGCTTTGAGAACGAAAGACCCGTTCCCGATGGGATACATAAGGCGATGATGGAGTTATTGTATAGATACGTCATTGTCGGTGGACTGCCCGAAGTGGTGAATTGCTTTCTTGCTACCAAGAATATCGAACTCATATATAAGGTGCAACGTAATCTCATTGCTGAATATGAAGAGGATATGGTCAAATACGCAGATGATGCGGACAAACCTAATATCCGTGAGTGTTTTGAATCCATTCCGAAGCAATTAGCAAAGGAGAACAAGAAATTCCAGTATTCCATAGTCAAGAAGGGTGGAAGGTCTTCTCAATATATCGGTAGCATCCAATGGTTGGAAGATGCAGGTATCATCCGTAGATGCTATAACACGCAGATTACGGAATTACCATTAGAGGGTAATTCCATCAAAGATTGTTTCAAAGTATACACGACAGACATCGGCATCCTAGTGGCAATGCTAGACTATGGCACTCAGACAGATATTTTAAAGGGTAATCTTCTGGGATACAAGGGAGCAATCTTCGAAAATCTCATGGCTGACTTCTTGTGTAAGACTGGGCAAAAGCTATACTACTTTCATAAGGATAGCGGCCTTGAACTGGACTTCTTGGTAAGATACAAAGGTGAATGCGTTATACTTGAGGTAAAGGCTAAGACGGGAAAGGCTAAAAGCATGACTACTATTCTTAAGAATAAAGACATATATCATGTCAAGAATGCAATCAAACTCGGCCAGTATAATGTAGGGCGTGAGGGGGATGTTATCACCATTCCGTTGTATATGGGATTCCTTGTCGAAGACAAGCTTGCGGACGTTATCATTCCAGATGTTGATGTGAGTTTACTGAATAGATAACCAATTGCAATAAGTGACCACAATAAAAAGATAGGGTGTCAAAACTGTGATTTCCCATAATTACGGGCTGTAAGCCCAATAGGAGGTACGGCGCCCTCGCCGTACCACTCAAGAAAAGTTTTTCTTTATCGTATTCTTGATGGAGATGGTACGGCGGGGGCGCCGTACCTCCTATAAATGCAGTCTTATTGCAATCTGAACTTTGCTTTAAGAGTCAGATTGTCGGAGGCATTGCCTACGAGGGCAGTAAACTCTCCCGGTTCGGCTTTCCAGTCGTGAGCCTCCTCATCAAAGAAGCTCAGTGCCTTCTTGTCTATGCTGATGCTCACCTGACGGCTCTCACCTGGCTGGAGATACACCTTCTGGAATCCTTTGAGTTCCTTGTAAGGACGCTCCACCGATGCTTTCGCATCATTGATATACATCTGCACGACCTCAGCACCAGCACGATTGCCAGTATTCTTCACTGTGACGGTGGCAGTGATGGTGCCGTCTTGAGTCATGGTGTTGCTGCTCAGATGCAGGTCAGAGATGCTAAAGGTGGTGTAGCTCAGTCCGTGACCGAAGGCAAATGTCGGCTTCACCTTCTTCAGATCATTCCAGCGATAACCCAAGAAGACTCCCTCCTTATACTCCTCATCGATGATGGTGCTGTCGGCACGCCATGTGCCAGGATATGTGCCAAGAGCATGAGCGGCATAGTCCTCGAGTCGCTCATTCCATGTCATAGGTAGTTTGCCTGATGGGTTGGCATCTCCACAGAGCACGCTTGCCAGTGCCTCGCCAGCCTCGCTTCCACAAAACCATCCCTGCACTATCGACGGCACCTCCTTGACAAAGTCAAGACGTGCGGCATTGCCCGAGATCTGCACATAGACGATGTTTGGATTCGCTTTAGCAAGAGCAGAGACTACTTTGCTCTGACCATAGGGCAGGTCATACGACTTGCGGTCATGTCCTTCGGAGTCCTGATAGTCAGCCTTGTTCATTCCACCGAAGAAGACCACTATGTCCGCCTTGCGTGCAGCATCGCAAGCATCCTTGATGAGTTGCTCTGCAGAGCGACTGTCCTTGAGGTCCTGACCAGTGGTGACACCATTGTATTCGCCACCTACATCGCCCACATAGCCACGCTGATATTCCACGTCCACGCCATCCTTTTGTAAGCGTTCACGCAGTCCGTCGAGAGGCAGGATTTCCTTCTGCACCTTCAGCGAAGAAGAACCACCGCCCACGGTCATCATCTTGATGGCGTTCTCGCCGACCACGAGCACCTTCTTCACCTTCTTAGTGTCGATAGGTAGCAGTGGTTGCTGACCCTTCTTCAGAGGAGAGTTCTTGAGCAACACGATGCCCTCCTCGGCTATCTGCTTCGCTGTGGCATAGTGCTCGTCAGAACAGAAGAAGCCGAAACCCTTGTTGCGATTCATCGTGGTGCGATAGAATGTGCGGAGCACACGGCGCACCTTGTCATTGAGACCCTCCATGGAGTATTTACCATCGATGATGCCCTTCATGTAGGGGTCAGCCATGTAGTATTGGTCGTAGGCGTTGGACTTGCCCCAGTTGAGTCCGTTTGTCCAACTGCCAAACTCCATGTCCACGCCATGGAGCACTGCCTCATCGGTGTCATGCACACCGCCCCAGTCAGACACTACGACGCCATCAAACTGCCACTCACCTTTTAGTATGTCGTTGAGCAGATATTGGTTGGCACAGTTGTGCTGGCCTTTGTAGAGATTGTATCCGCCCATGACGCCCATCACTTTGGCATCCTTGACGGCGGCACAAAATCCTGGGAGATATATCTCATAGAGTGCGCGGTCGCTGACGATGGCATTGACATTGTTGCGATATTCCTCGTCATTATTGAGTGCGAAATGCTTCACACAGGCTGCCACACCCTTTGACTGCATGCCAGTGATGTAGGGCACCACCATACGGGAAGTCAGATAGGGGTCTTCGCCCATGTACTCAAAGTTGCGTCCGCCGAGCGGAGTGCGATAGATATTGATGCCAGGACCGAGTATCATGGACTTGCCACGATAGAGAGCCTCCTCGCCGAGCGCCTTTCCGTAGGCAAGAGACATGTCAGGATTGAATGTAGCGGCAAGGCACGTCAGGGCAGGAAACGCCACACACGAGTCATTGGTCTGGCCAGCCTGGTCCCACTCGTCCCACAGCACGTCGGGGCGCACCCCGTGAGGACCATCGTCAGTCCAGAAGTCAGGAAATCCTAGACGTGGCACGCCAGCAGAGGAGAACTTAGACTGTGCGTGTATGACATTGATTTTCTCTCTCAGAGTCATCCTTGACAGAGCATCCTCGATGCGCTCTTCCACAGGTTTTGTCTCGTCAAGATAGACCGGAGTCTGAGCATAGCCCGACTCTCCCAAAAGGGAAAGAAGGGCTATGCAGATGATGAGTTTCTTCTTCATAACTTGTTGTGATGAATGTGTATTCCGTTTTTATATTTG
>CAVABU010000002.1:23901-40679 GCA_963586965.1 Gemmiger formicilis | reverse complement strand
CCGTGCACAGTGTTGGCCGATACCGATGGCTTGCCTATGCACTCGCTACCGATAATCCACAGAGCGCCAGTGCCGTTAGTGGCAAGAGAAGCACTCGTGTTAGCATCCTGCATTGTCCAGATGCGGAAACCACGATTGTCGAAGTCAGCCTTGATGGTGTAGGTGCCAGTGATGGCATTAAATGTGTAGGTGCCGTCGGCATTCTTAGTAAACCAGTCTGTGTCGTAATACCAACGAGAAGAGTTGATGATGGACTCGCCGGCAAACTCATAGTTGTGTCCCTGGATGAGTTCGCCCACATAGACATTGTCAGTCTTTGTCAGCACTATCTCCGTGGCAGCCTCGGGGTCAGACTCTGTAGGGCCGTAGGCATAGGAGAGCACATTGAAACTCACACGATTATTGCCCTTGTTGCCATTAAACTGTATCTCGTCCGTCACACCCTCGCTGATGTCATCATTGCCCTGGCCGAAGGTTATCTCCGTGCCGTTGTCACCAGACTTGGGAGCGATGAAGTGCCCCTTGAAGGTGCGATTGGTACTGCTATAGGTGCCAGTGAAGAGATATGGGTCAGACTCACTCGGAGTGAGCGTCACCTCAGTGCCCTTGCTATCCACAAATGTGATGTGGTCATAGTGAGGACGAGTCATGGCGATGTCGATGACCTGCTCAGTCTTGGTCAACTGGATATTCTGCAGCACGAGGCGCACCTGAGCATTGCCGTCAGGCACATTCTTGTAGAGTGGGGCATAGAGCGCCACCTTGTATGCACCCTCAGTCTTGGTGCGTGTCACCTGCGTGGACACCTGTTCGCCACTATACTCCATATAGGCTTTAAGCGTGGACAGGTTGACGCCGCCAGCATCCGAACAGTTGACTGTAAAGTATATGCTGTCGCCATACTGTGCGCTGGAGGCAAGGCCGTCGACAGATATCACAGGATTGCCGCCTCCCTTCTTCACCTCGTCATTGTCGCTACAGGCAGTGGTGAGAGCCATGCCCATGAGCAGGAGGAATAGATATTTCAGATTTTTCATAATGATGTCTCCTTATTGTTTTTGCCATTTTACAGAAGATACGCCATTGGCAGGCACCGTCACACGCACGTAACTGCTGCCGTCGCTGATGTTGATGCTCTTTTCAGAGTCGCCTGTGTTGATGACCACTGCGCCGTAGGTGTTGTCAGGATTGAGGAAGCAAGCACTGACAATCTTTGTGCCAGCGATATTGCGACTTGTGCCCACGCGCACTGCACCAGACTCTGCGGCAGCCGACATGTGAGCCATAATATAATAATGTGAGTTCTTGTTGACGGTCTTATAGTTGGTCTGGTCTATGTCGAGAGCACCATAGCAAGTCTGGCATCCACCGTCAAGATTAGGACTCTTGTTGAGGTCAAGCATGAAGTTCCACACGATGGCAGCCTTACACATCTTGTTGACAGTGCCCAGGGCGATGTTGGTCATATCCGCCATCAGTCGCTTAGACAGGTTGCGACCGTCATTCCACTCGCCGATAGACGACTCCGAGAAGATGAGCGATTTGCCAGGAGCCTTGGTGTAGATGTCCGTCAGTTCGTCATTGCTGCCACCGTAGTCATGATATGCAGCGCCGACCACGAGTTCCGATCCTTCATAACTATTGCCCAAGGCATTGTATATCTTCACAGGATAGTCCTCCTCGCTACTCTTGTTGGAGTAGTCATAATTGTGGTCATAGACATATATCTGTGTGGTGATGCCAGCCTGCTTGAAGGCAGCCGCCATGCTCTTCACCAACTGAGCCTCCTCATCCCATGGCACATAGGTCGAAGCACAGTTGCCAGGATTGAGCGGTTCGTTTTGTGGAGTCACGGCATAGATGCTGATGCCCTCGTTCTTGAAAGCCTCGACAAACTTCACGAAATACTGTGCATAAGTGTCATAGTAATTAGGATTGATATGTCCGTCAGTCCATGAGTCATAGGGCTTCATGCTTTTGATGTCCTTCACCTTCATCCACTTAGGACAAGTCCAAGGGCTACCGATGATCTTAAGGTCAGGATTGATGGCGAGGATCTCCTTGAGGATAGGGATGACATAGTCAGTCTCGTCAGTATAGAGACGGAAGTGGTCGAGCCCCTCTTGGTCGCAGAGCGTGTACTCAGTGCTGGAGAAGTCATTGCATCCGATAGAGATGCGGCAGTAGCTCACGCCATAACCATCGGTCTTGGAGAATGTGCGGGTGAGGAGGTCAGTGCGATCCTCCTTGGACATCTTCAGCAGGTTATAGCATGAAGCGTAAGTGATGGCATAGCCAAAGCCATCGATGGTCTGATACTTCTGCGACAAGTCCATCTGTATGGTCGATGGCGCGAGGCTCTCACCCTTATACACATCCGACTGCGACTCATAGAGACTGTAGTTGCCATCGGCAGTGGTGGTGAATGTCACAGCCTTGCCGGCTGCCGGCACACCCGTAGGGAATGGGTCGGGAGTGATGTCGACAACGTTTTCGCTACTATTGCAAGCAGTCAGAGCCGTTGCCATCAATATGCTGAATATATTAATCATGTGTTTCATAATCTGAATATTAATAACCAGGGTTTTGTACTAAGTTGGCGTTTTCGTCGAGAGCGGTCTGCGGTATAGGCAGGAGATAAGAGTTTTCGTCAAATGTCTTCTTCTGAGCCAGACGTCCAGAGTCTTTGGAGTAGACGGCATTCATGACACTCTCCACCTTGCCATTGCGGCAGAGGTCATACCAGCGCTCACCCTCCATGGCGAGTTCCAGACGGCGCTCATGCATCACAGCCTCTATCATGGCTTCCTTAGAGGAAGTCTTGTCGCTGGAGAGAGCAGCCAGTCCGACACGTGCACGAATCTTGTTGACCAGAGCTGCAGACTTGTCGAGCTCGCCCTTGTAGGCGTAAGCCTCTGCCTCGATGAGGATGATGTCGGCAAGACGACACTTGTAGATATTGTTGTAACCAGAGCGGAGCTTATACATGAAAGCATAGTTGGATGCCGGGTAGTAGTTGCTCCATGTGCATGACTCGAAGTGCACAGTCTGATCAAGACGCTTGGTGTCGCCCTCCTTCTCATAGTCGGAGACGAGGTCACGTGATGGAGTGATCCATTTTGCCCAAGTGAAATAGTAGTCAGGATCCTCCAAGCAACGGCCAAACATCCACGAAGCCCATGTGCCTGCGCCTACGCTCCAATGGAGTTCGAGTATGCCCTCGCTGGTGTTGCGCTTCACGCAGTCACCATTAGCAAAGCCCCATAGAGTCTCAAAGTCAGGTTCGAGCGAGAGACCAGGAGTAGCGATGACCTCGTCAGCATACTGGATGACCTTGTCATAGTCTTGTGCAGTCTTTTCGGCATATACCTTTGCCAGATAAGCCTGCGCTGTGGTCTTTGACATGACGGTGCGGTCAGATGATGAGAAGTCTGGAGCATACTGAGCACCATACTCCAAGTCAGAGATGATCTGTGCATATGACTCCTCGGGAGTATTCTTCGGAGGATAGTAGGTGGGATACACCTCCTGCACATTCTCCGCAGTGATGGTCTTGGCGATGGTGGTGATGATAGGGAATGAACCCCACTCGCGTGCCATGTCAAACATGGCTATGGCGCGGAAGATACAGCCCTGAGCCTTCATCTTATTATATTCATCCTGTGTCACCTTGCCATCCTTGAGCAGTTGGTCGAGACCATTGATGAGTACATTAGACTGTGCGATGTCTTCAAGGAATCGTGTCCAGTCACGGCTCAGCACCGAGTTGCTGGCATCGATGGTGTTAGTCTCATAGGGTTCCACCTCTGCGCCAGTAGTACCAGCATAGGCATTGTCAGAGTGCGACTCAGCCACGAGGAGTTTGTCCACATACCAGTGCTCCACGCGTGAGCGGAAGAGTTCGTATAAGTTGGTGAGTTGGTCTTCAGCCGCCTGCTTGTCTTTCAGCACGGCAGTGCTTTCCTCCGTCTGTTTGCCCTCGGTGAGCTCAGTAGGGGTGGATATCGGTTCGTAGTCGAGCGAGCATCCTGTCAGCATCATGACAAGAGAAGCGCCGAGAATGATACTTTTATTTGTCTTCATAATATATGTTCCTCCATGATTAGAATTCTACCTTCAGACCGAATACAAAAGAGCGACACATAGGGTAGGTGCCCCAGTCTATGCCCTGCACGGCACCACTATTGCCATACTGGTTGACCTCAGGATCCATGCCCTTGTAGCCAGTGATGGTGATGAGGTTGGTGGCGCTGATGTAAGGCATCAGGCGTGTGAGGTGAATCTTGTTGATGATGTTGCGTGGTATGTCATAGCTCAAGGAGATGTCCTTGACGCGCAGATAAGAACCGTCTTCGAGGAAGTAGGTGGAGTTTTTCATGTCAAATCCAGCCTTGGGGACGCTCGTTATCTGTCCAGGCACTTGCCAGCGGTCGAGCACAGCAGTGGTCTGATTTTTGCCGTCATACATGCCCTGGGTCTCCATCTTGCTCACATTATATATATCATTGCCATAAGAACCCTGGATGAGCACGCTCAGTGACAGACCATTCCACTTGAAGGTGTTGGTCAGACCATAGGTGAAGTCAGGGTTTGGGTCGCCGATATATGTACGGTCAGAAGCACTGATGATGCCGTCATGATTGACATCGCGATACATGAGTTCGCCAGTCTCAGGGTCTACGCCATCGGAGATATATCCCCAGAAGCTACCGAGAGGCATGCCAGGAGTATTGCGCACCACATAGTCATTGACATAGTCAGTGGTCTTGGCATCATAGTAGACTTGTGTGAGCATGAGGCGTGTGAGCTTGTTGCGGTTGAATGAGATATTGAAGTCAGTATTCCAAGAGAACTTGCCCACGAGGTTCTTGGAACTGATGCTGAATTCCCATCCCTTGTTGACCACGTCACCACCATTGTAGGTGAGGTTTGTGGCAGCTGCAGAACCGGCAGGCAGAGTGACGGTCATGAGCATGTTGGTGGTCTTCTTGTAATAATAATCTGCCGTGAAGGTCAGTCGGTTGTTGAGTACGGTAAGGTCAATACCTATGTCAGTCTGGTTGGTAGTTTCCCATGTCAGTTCAGGGTTGCTTAGTGTGGATTGTGATCGGGTAGGGACGGCATTGGAGTCATAGCCCTCGCCAAACCATTGTATGCGGTTGATATTGTAGCTTGCGAGATAAGAGTAGTCACCAAGTCCGCTCTGGTTGCCAGTCTGTCCCCAGCCACCACGTATCTTCAGGTCGTCTATCCACTTGATGTTCTTCATAAATTTCTCCTCAGACACGCGCCATGCTGCTGAGAATGAAGGGAAGTAACCCCAGCGATGACCAGGAGCGAGCTTTGATGAACCATCGGCACGCACGTTGGCAGTGAGCAGATAGGTGTCCTTGAGATTATAGCTTGCACGTGCGAAGTAAGACATTATCGCCCAGTCAGAAGCAGACGAACCAGTGCCCGTCCAACTAATCTTGTTGGCAGCGTTGAGAGTCTTGATGTCAGCATCAGCATAGTTGGAACCGTTTATCCAGTTGTTGCTATACTTTGATCCTGTCCATGACGAACCTGCCATGATGTCTAAGCCATGGATGCCAAACTGCTTCTTGAAGTTGAGAATGTTGTCCCACACCATCACTGTGCTGATGCTACGAGAGTCATAGCCAGTGCCGTAGTTGTCGCGGCCATTGCCAGTCTTCTTAGGGTCGAGGAAGTTCATCGTGGTGCCCTGAGTGCGATCAAAGGTAAACTGGCTCGTGAGGGTGAGAGTCTCCGGGATAAACTTGACGATGGCTTTACCCGAAGCGAGAAACTTATTGTATGACGACTTGTTGTCCTCTGTGCGCGAGAGGTTCTCGGCAGGAGAGGTGATGTTGACGCCGTAGAAATTGTTGTAATATTGTCCCGGATTAGAGGGATCCCACACGGGAGCATAGGTAGGAGTATTGATGATGGAAGTGATGACACCGCCACGGTTAGCTCCAGCTCCAGAGATAATGCCCGTGCCTTTATATGTGTAGTCGCTATAAGCAGCACTTGCATTGAACGACAACCACTTGTAGATGTCATTGTCGATGACGGCACGCACATTGTAACGGTCAAAGTTGCTCGTCTTCAATACACCGCTCTCACCTGTGTATCCGCCAGATACCAGATAGCGCAGTTTGTCATTACCATTGGTGACAGACAACTGATAGTCCTGCACGATGCCAGTGCGATAGACCTCGTCAGCCCAGTTGGTCTTGTCGGTGAGATTGTTAGGCAGTTTTACGAGGCCTATCTCATCCTGCAGTTCCTTATACTGCTGAGCATTGAGCGGAGTCTGATTGTTGCGCACGGTGTTGGCAGACACATGAGCGTTGAGGCTCACCTTGGCAACACCTTTTTGTCCTTGTTTTGTGGTGATGATGATGACACCATTGGCAGCGCGCGAACCATAGATGGCAGCAGAGGAAGCATCCTTGAGCACCTGGATGGTCTCGATGTCATCGGCACTCAAGTAGTCGATGTCGGTGAGAGGCACTCCGTCTACCACGTAGAGAGGATTGTTGCTACCATTGAGAGAGGTAGTACCGCGCACGCGGACAGTGGGTGAAGAACCAGGTTGGCCGTTGGCTTGTGTAATCTGCAGACCGGCAGCCTTGCCTTGCATGCCAGCTGTGGCACTCACGATGGGACGAGTGTCAAGGTCTTCAGTAGATACCGTAGAGACAGATGTCGTCACGTCCTTACGTTTCACCGAACCGTAACCGATGGCTACGACCTCATTAAGGGTGTTGGATTCCTCCACGAGTTGTACCGACATGTTTTGTGTGGCTTTCACCTCCAGGGTCTTGAAACCCACGTAGGTGATGCGCAGCATGCCGCCTTTCTTTGCAGAGAGGTTGAAGTGACCGTCGATATCCGTCACAGTGCCATTCTGTGTACCGATTTCCATAACGGTAGCTCCAATGATAGGCTCGTTTTGGGAATCAATCACCACTCCGCTCACAGCTTCCTTTTGTGCGAAGGTAGCGATGGTGAGCATCATTGCCAGAAGCGTCGAGAAGACGCGTCGTGCTGATGTTGTTCCTTGTTTCATAGTTTTGTTAGTTGTGTTAATATTGATTTGTATGTAGTTACTTACTGGATACAATAAAGGCATGTACGCACAGTTTTCTGTCCATACGCGTACATGCCCACGAAAGTTTGCGCCTTCCCCAATGTTATGACATATGGGACGACTTAGTTTATCTTATTTCACGATCACCTTCTTGCCATTGATGATGTTGATGCCCTTCTGCAGTTCAGAGAGTTTCTGACCAGAGATGCTGTAGATGATAGTCTTTGCATTGTCTGCATTCACCTTGTCGATGCCAGTAGCGGTGCCAGTGATGGTGAGAGTAGCAGACTGAGCATCGTCAGCTACTACGAGCACCACGTGGATGTCATAGTTAGTACCACTCTCGCCGATGGACAGATTGTTGTCGTTGTTAGCGCGTGCACAAGTGAATGCCTCGCCGAATGTAAGAGCAGTAGCAGCATCAGGTGCAAGGAAGCAAGTCCAAGTCTTATCGATGGAAATCTTGAATGCTTTGCCACCAGGGAAATCCTTTACGTCAGCTGTCCAACTGCCGTCCTCCTGCTGTGTGAGGAAAGGACCACCATCTGACTTCCAACCTTGGAATTCTCCAACAAGGCTGAATGAATGCTCTTCGCCCATTGTGCCTTCCACTTTCAGAGTGGCATTGCCGTCTTCGAGGATTGTCAGAGTGAACTTAGCATTCTTCAGTACGTTGCCAGTAGCAAAACCTGTATTTTCACCACCTTTAGTAAGGTTGTATACACCACCAGGTTGCATATCTGTGCCAGCACCACCGAGAGCACCAGACCAACTGTTGTTCTTTACGATTTTCCAGTCGCCAAAAATCTCGTCTATAGAAGCGGTGTATACGCCATCACCCTGATATTCAAACTTCAGAGGGTTATACTCATCCTCGCATTTCCATCCTTGCCATGTTCCGACCATCATGTAGCTGTCAACCACGGTCTTGTCGATGGCAACCTTCTCGTCTGCAGTAATCTTGAAATAGTCAAGCGAACCGTCAGAGGCGGGGTAGAACTCAAATTTCACGTTGTGCAGAGTCACATCATTGTTGGCATAGCCAAGGTAGATATTGTCTCCACCAAGAACCAATGTGTTCTCTGTGTCTGTAGCAATAGGGTCTGCGATGCCAAATAAACCTTCCCAACTTTCAGTATCAGGATTCCTGGCAATCTTGAATCCATAAGGCCCTGTCTTAAACTCATCGGCAGTAGCCACATAGCCACCGTCCTCTTCTATAAATGTGATACAGTTTTCCTCAAGACTCCAACCGTTGTAATCACCAGTGATGATGTAGGTGTCGCCAGCAAATGCCATTGCTGTGGAGGCAATGATTGCTGTCAAGAGAGTAAATAACTTTTTCATACGCATTTTAGTTTTTAGTTAATAAGGTATATTGTTTATGTGTAGATGTCTGCTCTTGTAACATCTCGATTGCAAAGATAAGAAAAGATTTTATAAATAGCGCACTTGCAAAGGTGTAAAAGTGGATGGTGGTGGAATGTTATTTTAGCTAACCCGCACATTATCAGTGGAAGACCGAAATCGTGATATGTGTGCTAAAGTGGATTAAAAATTGTGTTTTATAAGCATTTATTGCCTCGTAATCCCTTGTAAATCGAGATATATTCTTAACTTTGCCAGCATGAAAACGAGGTGGCTATTGTTGATAATTGTTGTCTGTGCATCCGTTCGGGCATGGTGTCATGACCTTGACTCTCTCTATGATGTGCTTGATACGGAGGTGGTGAAGTCTGATACTTATATATATAATAAGGAGAAGCGATTAGCACTGCTGAAGTCATCTATACGCAAGAGTGCGAAGGACGAGGGACGCTATGAACTCACTATGCAACTGTATGACGAACTGAGTTCGTATGACGATGCAATGGCCAAGGAAACTCTACGTGACGCTCTTGCTCTGGCAAAGAAACTGGGAAGCAAAGAAAAGCAGACGGAGGTGTATGCACGATTGGCATACCAGAATTCGATGACAGGATATTACACTGAGTCACTCAACTGGCTATCGCGAATAGATGAACGCCAGTTGACAGCATCGATTAAGCCATTCTATTATTTCACTTGTACACATCTTTATGGCGAACTTGGTTCCTATAGCGATGATGACAGTCTCCGTCAAGAATACTACAGTAAATCGAATGCCTATCGGGAACAGTTTTTTGCTGTGGCTGACAAAGAATCCTCGATATATCGCCAGCGCATGGTGTCATATCTGCTCAGCATCAATCATCTGGCAGAAGCCGATAGCCTGTGCGCAAGATGGGAAAAGACTATAAGTAAGGATGTGCATGATTACGCCATCATGGCATATTTTCGTAGCGAGATATATAATAAGCGTAAGGACGAATACAACCGCTCATGCTGGCTTGCAAAGTCTGCCATATGCGATTGTCGCAATGCGGTGATGAATCAAGCCTCATTATGGGCGTTGGCACGACTGGTAAGCAAAGACGGCGACCTGAAGCGCTCACGCCTTTATGTGGAATATTCGTGGAAGTTTGCTAAGAAGTTTGGTGGACATACCAGAGCATGGCAGGTGTCGCCCATCATAACAGCAATCAACGAGAACTATCGTGAGCAACTGAGTCGCACCAACACCAATCTCACCATACTGTTGACACTGGTGAGCGTGCTGGCTATACTTTTCCTTGCCTCATTGCTATTCCTATACAAGCGCAATAGCCAATTGTATGCAGCCCGCAACCAGATGGCGCATATCAATGGAGAACTGGAGAAATTGAATAGACAACAGCATGAGTCAAACGAAAAACTCAGTCAAGTGAACCGCCAACTGCGTGACTCCAATCGTGTGAAAGACGAGTATATAGCACGTTTCCTAAGTCTCAGTTCTAAGTTTATAGACAAGATGGATGCCTATCGGATGAAGGTCAACCGTAAAGTCAAAGCACAGCAATACAAGGAACTGCAGAGTATGACAAGTAGCGAGGAGTTGCGTGAGGAGGAAGCCAAGGAACTCTTTGCCAACTTTGATGCAGTATTCCTGCGACTTTATCCCAACTTCGTGGAGGAATTTAATGCACTGCTAAGACCCGAATATCATCAGTCGTTGGGAGAAAATAATGAACTGACCACCGATATGCGTATGGCGGCGCTCATACGCTTGGGTGTCAATGACAGTGCCAATATAGCCGAGTTTTTGCGACTTTCACCCAATACCATATATAATTACCGTGCCCGCCTGAAGTCAAGATGCATAGGCGACAGAGACTCTTTTGAGGAGAGAATAAAGGAAATAGGCATGTAGGGAAGGAAAAATTAGTACCTTTGCATAAAGAAATACAAAACCTAAAACGACAAACGATGAACTTTCTTGAAGAGAAGATTCTGGCTGACGGACAAGTGAAAACTGGTGATATACTTAAGGTGGATAGTTTTCTCAATCACCAGATAGATATTGACATCATGCGCCAGATCGGTTACGAACTCAAAAAGCGCTTTCGCGGTACGCAGATAACCAAAATACTCACCATTGAAGCAAGCGGTATAGCCATTGCCACATTTCTTGGTGATCTCTTTGATGTACCTGTCGTGTTTGCTAAGAAGGGAGAGACTGCCAATAGCACCGACGACAAGTATATGTCGCACGCATATTCCTTCACCCATAAGCAGGACAACAATGTGTTTGTGTCAAAGCCATACATGTTGTCCACTGATAAGGTGCTCATCGTGGATGATTTCATTGCCAATGGTGATGCAGTGCTGGCATTGGTGGATATAGTGAAGCAGGCAGGCGCTGAGGTGGCAGGCATCGGTATAGCCATAGAAAAAGGATATCAAGAGGGCGGACGCTTATTGCGCGAGCAAGGCTATCGTGTGGAGTCCATCGCCATAGTGGATGCCATGGATGCCGATACGGGTGAGATAACATTCCGAAGTAAGTGATACTTGTAATTTGTGGTGGAAAGATAATAGATTGAATATTTTTAAGACTTTTTCTTGTCAGTATGAAATAAATATATTAATTTTGCTCGCAACAAAACAATAAAGACGATGATGAATACATCTTACGCATCTTATTTCTACTTTTACTTTTACTTTTACTTTGCAGGCAATTGTGAAGCGGGAAGTTGCGTGTAGATTTCAACTTAAGACAAGATAAAGCTTAAAGCTTACATCAAGGTCCCGCTTCAGATAAATGAGGCGGGATTTTTCATAATTAAAGGATATACAAAGAAAGATTATAAAGTGAGACGAGTAGCAATACAAGGACGCATCGGTTCGTTCCATAACATAGCAGCAAGAGAATATTTCCGTGATGATCAACTGCAGATTATCTGCTGCGCCACATTTGAGGACGTATTCAAGGAAATGGAAAAAGACCCTACGGTGATAGGCATGATGGCGATAGAGAATACCATAGCGGGTTCGCTACTCCACAACTACGAACTGCTACGTGACTCTGGAGCGTCGGTGGTGGGAGAATACAAAGTGCACATAGAGCACTCCATCTGTTGCCTGCCAGAGGATGACTGGGACAGCATCTATGAAGTTGACTCTCATCCAGTGGCGCTTGCGCAGTGCAGGGAATTTCTCTCTCGACACACGGAACTCAAGGCGGTGGAATGCGAAGACACGGCAGGATCAGCAGAGAATATCCGTAACGGACAACTCAAGGGACATGCTGCCATATGCCACTCTTCGGCAGCCGAGATGTATGGCATGAAGGTGCTTGAAGATAAGATTGAGGACAACAAGCACAACTACACACGCTTTCTCGTGATGACCAACCCGATGAAGGCAGATTTCCTCCGCCAACCAGACAATGTGGACAAGGCAAGCATCGTTTTCTCACTACCTCATTCTGAAGGTTCGCTCTCAAAGGTGCTCACCATATTGTCTTTCTATGACATCAACCTCACAAAGATACAGTCGCTGCCCGTCATCGGACACGAATGGGAATACCTCTTTTATGTGGACGTGACATTTGATAACCTCACACGTTATCGCCAGAGCATCGACGCAATAATACCGCTTACAAGAAAACTTAATATTTTAGGAGAATACAAGGCATGTTAATACAACCGGCAGAGCGTCTCTCGCTCGTAGAAGAATACTATTTCAGCCGCAAACTTAAGGAAGTGGCTCAGATGAATGCTGAAGGAAAGGACGTGATATCCCTGGCCATAGGTTCGCCGGATATGCCTCCCTCTCCTCAGACCATAGACAAACTGTGTGAAGTGGCACGCCAACCGCAAGCTCACGGCTATCAGCCGACGATGGGTACACCAGAGCTTCGCACTGCCATGGCAGGATTCTATAAGAAGTCCTATGGCGTAGACTTGGATCCTAAGACCGAGGTGCTACCACTCATCGGTTCTAAGGAGGGAATACTCCACACCACACTGGCACTTGTCAATGTGGGCGATGAAGTGCTCGTGCCCGATCCTGGTTATCCTACCTATACATCGCTGAGCAAGATACTTGGTGCCAAGATAGTCAACTACAATCTGTTGGAGGAAAACAACTGGCAACCAGACTTCGATGAACTCGAGCGTATGGACACGAGCCGTGTGAAGATTATGTGGACTAACTATCCTAATATGCCTACCGGTGGCAATGCTTGTATGGAGACATACACTAAACTGGTGGACTTTGCTCGTCGCAAGAATATAGTGATCATCAATGACAACCCATACTCTTACATCCTCAATGAGCACCCCATCTCCATCCTTCAGGTGGAGGGAGCTAAGGACTGTTGCCTTGAGTTCAACTCTATGTCTAAGAGTTTCAATATGCCAGGCTGGCGTGTGGGCATGGTAGTCGGAAACGCACAACTCATCTCGTGGATACTCAAGGTGAAGAGCAATATCGACTCCGGTACATTCCGCGGTATACAGCTCGCTGCCGCTGAAGCCTTCAATACCAACACGGAGGAGTGGCATAGAGAATATAATATCAATGTATATCGCCGTCGCCGCAACATTGCAGAGCAGATAATGCAAACACTCGGTTGTACCTTCGACCCTTCACAGGTGGGAATGTTTTTGTGGGGAAAGATACCAGCAGAATATGCTAACTGTGAAGAACTCACTGAAAAGGTGCTCCATAAAGCACGTGTCTTCATCACTCCTGGATTTATCTTCGGAAGCAATGGCGACCGCTACATCAGAATATCCCTCTGTGCAAAAGAGGAAAAGATAAAAGAAGCATTGGAAAGAATTAAAAATATATAACGTCATGGAACTAAAACTCAAACCATTAGGATTGCCAAGCGACAATGAAAGACCTTTCGTGATAGCAGGTCCTTGTAGCGCAGAATCAGAAGAACAAGTGATGACCACCGCACGCCAGTTGGCTGAAAAGGGA
The DNA here is from genome assembly GCA_963586965.1 of Gemmiger formicilis. Classification (GTDB taxonomy): domain Bacteria; phylum Bacteroidota; class Bacteroidia; order Bacteroidales; family Bacteroidaceae; genus Prevotella. Next base: position 27,250 of record CAVABU010000002.1, on the reverse strand, counting down.
TGCCACATGTTTCGTGCAGGTGTGTGGAAACCACGTACCAAACCAGGCGGTTTCGAAGGCCATGGAGAGAAGGCTCTGCCTTGGCTCGCACAGGTGAAAAAGGAGACGGGCATGCTCGTTGCCACTGAGGTGGCTACTCCCGAACATGTGGAACTCGCTCTGAAATATGGTGTGGATATCCTTTGGGTTGGTGCGCGTACCACTGCCAATCCGTTTGCAGTGCAGGCTCTCGCAGACTCTCTCAAGGGTGTGGATGTGCCTGTATTTGTAAAGAATCCTGTGAATCCCGACCTTGAGTTGTGGATAGGTGCTTTAGAGCGTATCAATCGTGCCGGCGTGGAGCGTCTAGGTCTCATACACCGCGGATTCTCAAGTTATGATAAGACAATGTATCGCAATATGCCTATGTGGCAGATACCTATTGAGGTGCACCGTCGCTATCCTACTTTGCCTTTGGTGTGCGATCCAAGTCATATTGGTGGACGACGTGACCTTATAGCACCTCTGTGTCAGCAGTCTATGGACCTGGGCTTCGACGGACTTATCGTGGAGTCACACTGTTCGCCAGATGAGGCTTGGAGTGATGCCAAACAGCAGGTGACACCAGATGTGCTTGACTATATCCTCTCTCTGCTCGTAGTGCGTGATGAAGTGGTTACCACCGAGGGTATCACACAGTTGCGTCGTCAGATTGATGACCTCGACAATCAGCTCATTGAGGTTCTCTCAAAGAGAATGCGCATCTGCCGTGAGATAGGTCAGTATAAGAAGGAGCACAATATGACTGTGCTACAGGCACAGCGTTATGACGAAATCCTCAATAAACGTGGTGTGCAGTGCTCTATGTGCGGTATGTCGCCTGACTTTGCTGTTCACATCTTCAAGAATATCCATGAGGAGAGTGTGCGTCAGCAGATGGAGATTATCAATAAGTAAAAGAAAGAAGAAATGAAGATACTTGTGCTGGGAGCAGGTAAGATGGGCTCGTTCTTCATAGACTTGCTTAGCTTTGACCATGAAGTGGCAGTCTATGAAAGGGACATAAAGCGCATGCGTTTCACATACAATTGCCAAAGGTTTGCATCTCTTGAAGAAGTGGATGCATTCCAACCAGAACTGGTAATCAATTGTGTGACACTCAAGTACACTTTGTCTGCATTTGAGGAGCTATTGCCACACCTCCCAGAGAGTTGCATCATCAGCGACATCAGTTCGGTGAAGACTGGTTTGAAAGAATTCTATGAGAATTCTGGCCATCGCTATGTGTCCACACACCCTATGTTTGGCCCTACTTTCGCCAACCTCAATCAGTTGTCGGAGGAGAATGCCATCATCATCAATGAGGGCGACTATATGGGACGTTGCTTCTTCAAGGATGTGTATAGCAAGCTCGGACTTAACATCTACGAGTATTCCTTTGATGAGCACGACCGCACGGTGGCTTATTCCTTGAGCATCCCGTTTGTGAGTACCTTTACATTCGCGGCAGTCATGAAACCGCAGAAGGCTCCTGGAACAACATTCAAGCGCCACATGCGTATAGCCCGTGGAGTGATGGGTGAGGATGATTATCTCTTGCAGGAGATCCTCTTCAATCCTTACACACATGACCAGGTGGCACAGATAAGGACCGAACTAAAGGAACTGCTTGACATCATCGACCACAAGGATGCCGACAGAATGCATGACTATATAGCAAAGATACGTGCGAATGTAGCAGCTCAGAAATGATGATACTGTCTATCCTGCTTTCCATATTCACGATAGTGGAACTCAACTGTGAGAATCTCTTCGACACAGAGAAGGACTCCGTGAAGCAGGACGAGGCGTTCACGCCTACTGGTATCTACCATTGGACGAGGGCAAGATACTGGAAGAAGATAAATCATATAGGACAGGAGATTGTCTCGTGTGGCGAACAAGCCGACGGGACATTCTCCATTCCTGACCTTGTGGCACTGTGCGAGGTGGAGAATGACTCCGTGCTGCATGACCTCACTCGTCGCTCCATGATGCGCAATGCAGGATATGAATATGTAGTCACAGACTCTCCCGATGAGCGTGGCATTGATGTGGCTTTGCTATATTGCCCGCTCACTTTCCAATTGATAAAGCATTATCCTATAAGGATTACCCCGCGCAAGAACATGCGGCCTACGCGTGACATACTCTATGTGAATGGGCATACTCTAGAAGGCGACACGCTACATGTCTTTGTGGTGCATGCCCCCAGTAGGATGGGCGGAGAGATAGAGACACGTCCCAATCGGGCGCTGGTGACCAAGAGGCTTGCCATATCTATAGACTCCATAAGAAGCATCCATGCTGATGCTAATATCATCGTGACAGGTGATTTTAATGATTCTCCCGAAGGGCCGAGCATGCAAGTACTCTTTGACTTAGACCTTGTCTCTATGTCAAAGAATGCGAAAGGAAGCAATGGCGCTAAGGGAAGCTACAAATATCATGGGGAGTGGGAAACGATTGACCAGGTGCTACTCAGCAGTGCTCTTGCACGAAGAGCGGAGTGTCGCATCCATGACGCACCTTTCCTGCTTTGTGATGATGAAACCTATGGTGGCGTGCAACCATTTCGCAATTATCGGTCAGTGAAATGGAAAAACGGTTTTAGTGACCACCTTCCCCTTGTGACAACCATCAATATACCATAAATCAGGACAATATGCTTGCACATACTCGTAATGGCATGTGCAACTTTATAGATAAAGTGTTTAATTTTGGTTAAAGAACCCCTACGTTATGCCACATTGTCCTTTATAATGGTTAATTTCGCATATTAATAAATGCATTGAGTATAACTCATTCATATCGAATTACACCCAATTATGTTTGAAAATTTAAGTGACAGACTCGAGCGATCCTTTAAAATACTTAAGGGAGAAGGCAAGATAACGGAAATCAATGTAGCTGAAACATTGAAGGATGTGCGCCGTGCGCTCCTCGATGCCGACGTGAACTATAAGGTAGCAAAGACCTTCACTGACTCGGTGAAGCAGAAAGCATTGGGAATGAATGTGCTGACTGCCGTTAAACCAGGACAACTCATGGTGAAACTTGTGCATGACGAACTTGCACAACTCATGGGCGGTGAGGCCTCTGACATACAGTTGCAGGGCCATCCAGCAGTCATCATGATGGCTGGTCTCAATGGTGCTGGTAAGACTACCATGAGTGGAAAACTTGCCAAACTGCTCAAGGAGAAGCGCAATAAAAAACCGCTTCTCGCAGCCTGCGATACTTTCCGTCCTGCTGCTATGGAGCAGTTGCGCGTGCTCGGTGAGCAGGTGGAGGTGCCTGTATACATTGAGCCAGATGCCAAAGATCCAGT
>CAVABU010000002.1:2378-23612 GCA_963586965.1 Gemmiger formicilis | reverse complement strand
GTCACCAAACCGATTAAGTTTATCGGTATCAGCGAGAAGATGGACGGCATCGACGTGTTCCATCCAGTGCGTATGGCAGACCGCATCCTCGGTATGGGTGACGTGGTGTCACTCGTAGAACGTGCCCAGGAGCAGTTTGACGAGGAGGAAGCAAGAAAGTTGCAGAAGAAGATCATGAAGAACAAGTTTGACTTCAATGACTTCTACAATCAGATACAACAGATAAAGAAGATGGGCAACATCAAAGACCTTGCAGGCATGATACCAGGCATGGGCAAGGCTCTGCGTGATGTTGACATCGACAATGACGCATTCAAGGGCATCGAGGCCATCATACAGAGTATGACCCCTTATGAGCGTACTAATCCCGATGTGCTCAATCAGAGTCGCAAACTGCGTATAGCAAAGGGATCGGGCACCAATATCGATGAGGTAAACAGACTCGTGAAGCAGTTTGGTCAGACTCGCAAGATGATGAAGATGGTGTCTGGCGTAAATATGAAGAACATGATGGGCATGATGGGACGTATGAAGAATATGCCTGGAATGCCGAAATTGTAAACATACATTATGGAACTAATCGATGGTAAAGCTACTGCCACCGCTGTCAAGGCGCAGATAGCAGATGAGGTGAAGCGAATAGTAGAGGGCGGAGGTAAACAACCGCACCTCGTGGCAGTGCTCGTGGGACATGATGGCGGTTCGGAGACGTATGTCAAGAATAAGGTCATCGCATGCGAGCAGTGCGGATTTAAGTCCACGCTCATCCGCTATGAGGAGGATGTCACTGAGGAAGAACTCCTGAAGTGCATCGACCGCCTCAATCATGATGACAGTGTGGACGGATTTATCGTGCAACTGCCGTTGCCCAAACATATAGACGAACAGAAAATCACTGAAGCCATCGACTATCGTAAGGATGTGGACGGATTTCATCCGGTCAATGTAGGCCGTATGGCAATCGGTCTGCCTTGCTTCATATCAGCCACACCACTGGGCATCTATACGCTACTAAAGCATTATGACATAGAGACATCTGGCAAGAAATGTGTTGTCATCGGAAGGTCCAACATCGTGGGCAAGCCCATGGCACAACTCATGATGCAGAAGGAATATGGCGATGCCACAGTCACCGTGCTCCATTCTCACTCCAAGAATATCAAGGAGGAGTGCGCATCGGCAGACATAGTGATAGCAGCCATAGGCCGTCCAGGATATGTCACCGAAGACATGGTGAAGGAAGGTGCAGTGGTGATAGACGTAGGTACTACGCGTGTGGCAGACGCATCACGCAAGAGTGGCTTCCGCCTATCAGGTGATGTAGACTTCGAGCATGTGGCACCTAAATGTTCCTACATCACGCCCGTGCCAGGTGGAGTGGGGCCGATGACCATCTGCTCGCTCATGCTCAACACGCTGAAGGCAGGCAAGAAGGAATTATATTCCGACTAAACACAAGACAGGAGGCAATGTGACAGTTACTCAATGTGATGACAGCAGAGGAATATTATAATAAAGGTAATGAGTATCGACGTAGTGGCAACTTCAAGGAAGCCATGGAGGCATATATGAATGCAGCTATGCTCGACCCAGATTCTCCTGCCGTCACTGCCAAGCAGATGCTTGATGAGCAGTTTGCCTTTTATTGCAAAGACTATTACAATCCGTGATATGAAAATAATTGGAACCATTTTAATTGACACAGAGCGATGCAAGGGATGTAATCTCTGTGCCGTGGCATGTCCGAAAGATGTCATAGCATTGTCGCAGACAAAGGTCAACCATTTCGGTTATCCTTACGCTGTGGCTGTCAATGCTGACCAATGCATCGGATGCGCTTCGTGTGGCATCGTTTGTCCTGACGGTTGCATCACCGTCTACAAGAAGAAAATGGAGGAGTGACATTATGGAAGAACAAGAGATAATGCTGATGAAGGGTAACGAGGCAATAGCCCATGCTGCCATACGTTGTGGTTGCGATGGCTATTTCGGTTATCCCATCACCCCTCAGACCGAGGTAATGGAGACACTTGCCATGCTCAAACCGTGGGAGACCACTGGCATGGTGGTGCTACAGGCCGAGAGCGAGGTGGCAAGTATCAATATGCTTTACGGAGGTGCTGGTGCCGGCATGAAGGTGATGACATCTTCTTCGAGCATCGGCATAGCGCTCATGCAGGAGGGCATCTCCTATATGGCAGGTGCCGAACTGCCTGGTGTGATAGTCAATGTGCAGCGTGGTGGTCCTGGTCTCGGCACCATCCAACCGTCACAAGGTGACTATTTCCAGGCTACACGTGGCGGTGGCAATGGCGACTACAATGTCATCGTGCTTGCACCAAGTTCGGTGCAGGAGATGGCAGACTTTGTAGACCTCGCCTTCGAATTGTCATTCAAGTATCGCAATCCAGCCATGATCTTGTCGGATGGCGTGATAGGTCAGATGATGGAAAAGGTAGTGCTTCCTCCTATGAAACCTCGTCGCACCATGGAAGAGGTGGAGCAGCAATGCCCGTGGGCATCAACCGGAAGGAAGAATGGTCGACCAAAGAATATCATCACCTCTCTGGAGCTACGTCCTGAAGAGATGGAGAAGAAGAACATTGCTTTGCAACGTAAGTATCAGCAGATAAAGGACACCGAGACTCGTGCGGAGCAGTTGCATGTGGATGATGCAGACTATCTCATAGTAGCCATCGGATCGGCAGCCCGTGTATCCGAGAAAGCCATCGAGTTGGCACGTGCTGAGGGCATAGCCGTAGGCATGTTCCGTCCTATAACAGTGTGGCCATATCCAGAGAAAGAATTGCAGTCTGCAGCTAAAGGCAAGAAGGCCATCCTTGTGGTGGAGATAAATGCTGGGCAGATGATTGAGGACGTGCGACTCTCTGTAGGCAGCGCTCTGCCTGTGGAGCACTACGGACGTATGGGTGGCATAATCCCAGAACCCGAAGGAGTACTTGACGCACTGAAGCAACTCATAGCAAAAGTAGAGGGGAAATAATCATGGAAGATATAGTAAAAGAAGAAAACCTCGTATATCGTCGGCCAGCATTGCTCAATGACAACCGCATGCACTATTGTCCTGGTTGTAGCCATGGCGTGATACACAAACTCGTGGCTGAGGTCATAGAGGAGATGGGCATGACTGACAAGGCCATCGGAGTCTCACCTGTGGGATGTGCCGTATTTGCTTACAACTATATAGACATTGACTGGCAGGAGGCTGCCCATGGTCGTGCTCCTGCTCTTGCATGCGCTATGAAGCGCTTGATGCCCGATAGACTCGTCTTCACCTATCAAGGTGATGGCGACTTGGCATGTATCGGTACGGCAGAGACTCTCCATTCACTCAATCGTGCTGACAACACCACGCTCATCTTTGTCAATAATGCCATCTATGGTATGACGGGTGGACAGATGGCTCCGACAACTCTCTTGGGTCAGAAGACAGCCACTTGTCCTTACGGCAGAGTGCCAGAGCTACATGGCTATCCGCTTAATATCACCGAGATGGCAGCCCTATTGCCAGGTGCTTGCTATGTGACACGTCAGAGTGTGGAGAGTGTGGCAGCCATACGTCAGGCAAAGAAAGCATTGCGCAAGGCATTCGAAGCCAATATGGCAGGCAAGGGTTCTTGCCTTGTGGAGTTTGTTGCTACATGCAATAGCGGATGGAAGATGTCGCCTGTGCAGGCCAACGAGTGGATGAAGGAGCACATGTTTAAGCAGTATCCTAAGGGAGACCTCAAGGATACCACGGAATTGTAAATGCTACATATCTCGACCAATATCAATTCTTGAAGATAATGAAAAGTGAGATAATAATATCAGGGTTCGGCGGTCAGGGAGTTCTCTCCATGGGAAAGATTCTCGCCTACAGCGGACTCATGGAAGACAAGGAAGTCACATGGATGCCAGCATATGGCCCTGAGCAGCGTGGTGGCACAGCCAATGTGACGGTGATAATCAGCGACTCGCGCATAGCGTCGCCAGTATTGAGCAAATATGATGTAGCCATCGTGCTCAATCAGCCATCTCTCGACAAGTTTATGCCAAAGGTAAAACCTGGTGGCATCCTCATCTATGATGACAATGGCATCATAGAGCCTCCTACCCGTGAAGACATCACCTGCTATCGCATCTCTGCCATGGAGAAGGCTGCAGAGATGAAAAATTCAAAGGTGTTTAATATGATTGTGCTCGGAGCCTTGCTCAAGGTTTGTCCTATGGTAAGTACTGATGGTCTGCAGAAGGCACTCTACAAGTCACTGCCTGCACGTCACCACAATCTCATCCCGCTCAATATGCAAGCCGTGGAAGAGGGTATGAAGATGATAGACAAGTAAAGACGGTCACGTTATACATAATACAACAATAAATGCGCACAACCCAAAAACATCGGTTGTGCGCATTTATTGTATATGCAGACCTATACAGGCTTAGTGCGATGTCACATTGCTACGCAGTGCAATTCCTCTTTGCCTTCAGTCTTTTCCAGGCTTATGGTGTCACCAAGGCTAAGTTCTCCTGAGAGAAGACGCTCGCACACGGTGTCTTCGATGTAGGACTGGATGGCGCGCTTCAGTGGTCGTGCACCAAACTGGATGTCATAGCCGTGCTCTGCCACAAAGTCCTTTGCCTCTTCATTGAGCGCGAGATGGTAGCCCAAGTCTTCCACTCTCTTGAAGAGAGGTTTCAGTTCGATGTCCACTATCTTCTTTATAGCCTCTAGATCAAGTTGGTCGAAGGTTATTATCTCATCGAGACGATTGAGAAATTCAGGTGCAAACTGCTTTGAGAGCGCTTTCCTTATGATGTCGTGGGCATGCTCTTTGCCACTCTCGGTCTGTATGAATCCACCCTTGATGTCGCTTGCTCCAAAGCCGATGCCACGTCCGAAGTCCTTGAGTTGACGTGTGCCAGCATTGGATGTCATGATGATGATGGTGTTGCGGAAGTCCACCAGTCTGCCGTTGCCATCGGTAAGTCGTCCCTCGTCAAGCACCTGTAGTAGCATGTTGTAGACATTGTGGTGAGCCTTCTCTATTTCGTCAAGCAGTATGACGGAGTAGGGGTGGCGCTTCACCTGTTCGGTCAGTTGTCCGCCCTCGTCATAGCCCACATATCCCGGAGGTGCACCTATGAGGCGAGATGTATTGAAACTCTCCGTATATTCGCTCATGTCGATGCGTATAAGCGAGTCATCCGAACCGAATAGTTCCTTGGCAAGTTGCTTGGCAAGGTAGGTCTTGCCCACGCCTGTAGGTCCGAGAAACATGAATACGCCTATCGGTCGGTTAGGTTCGCGCAGTCCTATGCGGTTGCGCTGTATGGCTTTGGTGATTGTGTCGATGGCCTTGTCTTGTGCTATAACCTTGGATTTGAGTCGCTTACCCATATCCCTTAGTCGCACGCTTTCGCTCTCTGCCACTCTCTGCACAGGCACGCCAGACATCAGTGACACCACCTCTGCCACGTCTTCATCAGTCACGTCAGCCACTATGCTGTCCTCGCCCTTTTCCCATTCGGCTTTTCTCTCATTGAGTTGTTTCTCGAGAGATGTCTGGCGGTCGCGGTAGGCAGCGGCAAGTTCAAAGTTTTGGTTTGCTACGGCTTGTTTCTTTTTCTTATCGGCAATCTTCATCTGCTCCTGCATGTCGATGATGTCGGCAGGCAGGTCAGTGTGCTTCAGGTGCACCTTGGCACCCACTTCGTCGAGAGCATCGATGGCCTTGTCAGGAAACTGTCTATCAGAGATGTATCTATCCGTATAGTCTACACAAGCCTTGAGAGCCTCGTCAGAATAGTGCACATGGTGATGCTCGCTATAGCGTGGGGCGATGTTGTGGAGGATCTCGAGAGTCTCCTCTGCAGTGGTCTGCTCCACCATCACCTTTTGGAAACGTCTTTCGAGTGCGCCGTCCTTCTCTATAGATTTGCGATATTCGCTTATCGTGGTAGCGCCGATGCACTGTATCTGTCCTCGGGCGAGAGCGGGCTTCATCATGTTGGCCGCATCCATGCTACCAGGTGCACTGCCGGCACCCACGATGGTGTGTATTTCGTCGATGAATACGATGACGTCGGGATTTTCCTCCAGCTCTTTGATGAGAGCCTTCAGTCGCTCCTCAAACTGTCCGCGGTATTTGGTACCTGCCAAGATGAGCGACATATCAAGATTGAGCAGTCGCTTATTGAAGAGCACTGGCGAAGTCTTTTTCTCAGCTATCATCTGTGCCAGTCCTTCCACTATGGCACTCTTGCCTACGCCTGGTTCGCCGATGAGGATAGGGTTGTTCTTTTTACGTCGGCAGAGTATCTCCGTGATGCGCTGTATCTCCCTATCGCGTCCCACCACGGCATCGAGTTTGCCTTCGGCTACTGCTTTTGTGAGGTCGATGGAGAAATTGTCGAGCACGGGAGTCTTTGACACATTCTTCTGCGACTGCTGTGCCGTGGTGGCAGACCTCTTATTGGAGTCATTGTCATCCATCAAGATGTCATCGTCATCACTTCCGAGACTACTGCTGATGCTACTGTGCAGTCTGTTGGTGCGTGACTGCAGATAGTCGCTGTAAAGCTGATAGTTTATATTGTTACCATTGAGTATCTTTAGCAGAGCGTTAGGATTGTTGTCATTGAGCATAGCCAGCATGAGGTGATCCTCGTTGACCACCTTCCTGTTTTGCTTTTGCGCCTCCTCTATGGCAAGTCGCATGATATTGTTGGACTCATCATTGAGTTCCAGTTTGCTGGAGTGTACATCCTCAAACATGCCCTCCTCGCGTATGTTCTTCTCTATCTCCATCCGTATGGACTGGAGGTTGACGTTCATGCGATTGAGTGCAGTGCAGATGCTATTGGTGTTGTCACTGAGAATGCCCAGCATGAGATGCTCGGGACTGATGCTTCGGCTATAGAGACGTGCAGCCTCCTCGCCACTTCTATCCAGTATCCTGGCTATCTTTGGTGAAAAAAATGTTGGCATATATTCGATTTGTTCTATTCTTATAATATAATTGTGTGTTATCACTGACTTTATGGCAAAATCTATGCCTCTTTATGCGAAAGTACTAATAATTATTAATATAGGTGATGTCGGTTCTATTTTTTTAATGATTTTATAGTAACTTCGCATCAATGAAATGTTTCCACCCGATAAAAGTTGCTTTATTCTTGGCGATGTTGGCGTGTTCGGTCGTGTGTCATGCCCAGTTGGTGAAAAACCAGCGCTATCTTGACTACATAGACCAATACAAGGACATAGCCATCGAGGAGATGCTACGCTATGACATACCGGCGAGCATCACACTGGCGCAAGGACTGCTGGAAAGCGGTGCTGGCAGGAGCGAACTTGCGACAAAGGGAAACAATCATTTCGGCATCAAGTGTCATGGATGGACAGGCAGGTCAGTATATCATGACGATGATGAGAGCCAGGAGTGTTTTCGTGCCTACGACAATGCACGTGAGAGTTATGAGGATCATAGTAAGTTTCTGAGGTCGGGTAGCCGTTACGCATTTCTTTTCCAACTTGACAAGACTGACTACAAGGGATGGGCGAGAGGACTCAAGAAGGCAGGTTATGCCACGAGTCCGACGTATGCTAACTCACTGATAAATATCATTGAGACATACGGATTGAATAAGTATGACAAGGCGCGTTCCTATGATAAGTTTATGGTGGCGCATCAGCCAAAATATACTACTGGCAATATGCAGTCGGGACTGCATACTATAAAGATGTGCAACAAAAACTACTATGTCGTGGCACGCAAGGGCGACACCTTCCGCGCCATTGGCAAGGAATTGGACATCTCTGCCCGCAAGTTGGCGCGTTATAATGAGCGTAGCAGAAAGGACGTACTGCAGAGTGGTGATATAGTCTATCTGAAGAAGAAGCGCACCAAGGCAGACAAGTCATTCCGAAAGGTGCCACATGTGGTGAAGAGTGGCGAGAGCATGTACTCCATAGCACAGAAATATGGCATCCGCATGAAGAGTCTCTACAAGAAGAATGACCTTGATGCTGATTACCAGATTAAGGTTGGTGACACACTGAAAGTCTATTAATTTTTATAGTAGTTGCAGCGTCTCCGCTGCAACCAAGTATAGGCGTACCTTCTATTTCACCACTGCTTGTTTGAGGGGCAAAGCGGGGACGCTTCGCCTACTATAAGTTACCATACTTTGTTTGCTTGTAACTATTCCTAATCAGAAAATTTAGTTAGTATAAAAAGGGAGAAGAAATAACTTAGCCCTTCGAAGAATATAGCTTATGCGACCGCACATCAGCTGCTATGCGACTGCACACCAGCTGGTGTGCGGTCGTCTGGCACGTGCTATGCGCTCGTCGTTCACCTGTTGTGCGGTCTTTGTCGTACCTTCTATATTATTGTTCCTTGAGCCATCCGTTGCGGTAGGCATAGAGCAGTTCCTTGAGGTCATAGACCTGTCGCTTGAGTTCGCGTCCGCGGTCAGTGTCAGCCACAAGCATGCGATGCTCGCTCATCTCCACAATCTGAGTAGACGACTTAATGTCAGTGCAGTTTTCTATCGCCTCCTCAGTACTCGTAAACGGTTCGTGCTGCACAAGTTGAAATCCGCGTGAGTGATACACCAAAGTATAGCCCGCTATGCCCGTCTCCTTGTGATAGGGTAGTGAGAAGCCTCCGTCTATCACCATGAGCTTGCCACCAGCCTTGATAGGGTTTTCGCCTGCTACCACGTGCACTGGCACATGTCCATTGATGATATGGCGGTGCTCGCCTTTTACATTGAAGACATCAAGCAGACGGTCCACTACCTCTTCACTTTCGCGAAGCTTGAAATAGAAGCCTTTCTCCTCATTGTGAGTCGTTTTATCACTGATAAAATAGCGTTCAAACGTTGCCATCTTCGACTTATTGAAGAGTGGACTGTCAGGTCCGCACCACAGATATAGGAAATAGTCTTGTGCAAACTGATGCATCGTCTCTTCACTGTCAGGTTGGAAAGCGATGCGTACTATCTCGTCAATCTCTTCAAGGAGTTTCTTGGCAGAGAAGAAATTGCCTTCCGTTACCTCCACTTCCTTCGGCGTGCCGTCCTCCTCCAATGGGATGGCGGCATGATAGAGTAGGTTGTCATTCACGATGGTGTACATCGAACCGTTGCGTAGAAGCATCTTTATGTGTCGATGCAGTTTCTCGCTCACCTTGAAGGAGTGCGCAAGCTTATTGATAAGTTTCATCTCTTCTTCAGAGAATGCGTATGGATCAGCAGGATTGATGGTAGGGAAGTTATTGCTTATCAGATTATATTCCTTGCCATCAATGGTGATTGTGCCCTTGCTGTAGTCGATGCAGTCGAGTAGCAGACGGTCATCCATCTTCCAATAAGGGTAACGCTTGATGATGCTACCTTCCGCCTTAAACTGCAATATGCTGATGGCCTTGTGCATCTGTGCTGTCAGTCGGATGGTCTTGTCATCGAGCACCTTGTCACCCAGGACATGAGGAATGAATTCCGTGCAAGGGTCGTCCTTGTAGGTCTCCATGGCAAAGGTGGCGAGTGGCATGATGCTTATGCCGTAACCGTCCTCCAGTGTGGAGAGGTTGGCATAGCGTAGTGACAGGCGTAGCACATTGCATATGCAGGCGATGTTGCCCGCACACGCTCCCATCCACAGTATGTCGTGGTTGCCCCACTGGATGTCCCAACTATGAAACTGACTCAGGTGATCGAGGATGATATGTGCGCCTGGACCTCTATCATAGATGTCGCCGAGGATGTGCAGTTGGTCTATAATAAGTCGCTGTATGACATGTGATATGGCGATGATAAACTCGTCGGCACGCTCAGTGTCGATGATGGTCTCGATGATGACCTGCACATAGTCAGTCTTCTTGCTACCAGCATTGCTTTCGTGGAGTAACTCTTGGATGATGTAGGAGAATTCCTGTGGCAATGCCTTGCGCACTTTCGAACGAGTGTATTTGCTGGACACTTCACGGCATATCACCACCAGTTTCTCTATTGTGTCATGATACCATGACGAGAGGTCGCGGTCCTGCGACTTCACTATGCGAAGTTTCTCTTCGGGATAATATATCAAAGTGCAGAAGTCACGCTTCTCCTGCAAGGTCATCACCGAACCATATGTCTCGTTGACCTTGCGTTTGATGTTTCCCGAGGCATTTTTTAGCACATGCAGGAAAGCCTGATGCTCTCCATGGATGTCGGCTACGAAGTGCTCCGTACCCTTTGGTAGATTAAGGATGGCCTGCAAGTTGATGATTTCGGTGCAGGCATCAGCTATTGTGGGGAATGATTTTGCGAGCAGCTCCAGGTATTTCCTGTCGCGGCGAAGGTCATATTTTGGCATAATGTATAGAATCTATTTTAATAGTCAGTGACGATGTCAAGCATCTTCACTGATGTGTTGTCTTTCTTGAATATGATGGGCATAAATCCCTCCGTAAGTCCTGATTTCTCCATCATGACGTATTCAAGATGTTGGGTGAAGACATCGAGTTGGATGAGCTTTAGCACCTCAGTCATCGTGTCCTCATTGTAGTTGCTGGCGGTCATGAGTGCCGTCAACGTGTCTAAGAATTTTTGTGGTATGTTTCCTCTTTGGTATAGATATTGCGCATAGAGCAGGTTGCGACTGATCTCAAGTATGGATGCGTCAGTCTCCTTGAGCATCTCTATTCTCTTGTTTACCTCTTCCCAAAGCTTGGCGTCAGTCTTTTCATACGCTTCCTTGTAAACCTCTTTATATTGTGTCGCCATCTCTTCTGCTGTGGTCGTGGCAGTGGTGACAGCATTGAGGATGAGGTGCAGATTACGACTGTCCTGTCCGCTGAGCAATTCCTGCTCCATAGCACCTGATGCGATGGTGGCGGAAGCCTTGAAAGACAGTTTTACATGCGCTGAGATTGGCTTATACCATGGAGAAAGCGAGCCCGCCGGAGTATACACCAAGGCTATGTGACGCTTTATGGCATCACTGGCTATCTTCACAGACTTGCTGTCCCATGCGCCGATGACATGCACTACGTCAGGGTTTTCGTCCGTGAGGATATATTTGTCGTCCTTGCTCATCTCACTCAAGAGCGTCTCTTTGGTCTTGAGATAGAGGCTGCTGCCGTCAATGTCAGTGGTGTCTATAATTCTCAGTCTCATAGTTTGTGGCATGTGAAGTCGTAGTTGTCGGCTACAAGATAGCGTATCCTGTCAGCCAAGTAATGCCATACGGCATTGAGTTCAAGTGGCAGTATTCTCCATGCAGACACATCAGCGTCGAAAGCCGTCACTGCTCTTAGGCTGATTAGTGTCCTACCAAGAGCAAGGATGAGCAAAGATGCAACTGCCGATGCGAGCAGAATGTAGTCGCTTGTGATGCCGGCATAGATAGCTGCGCAGATGGAAGCTACCCAGGAGAGATGCAGAAACACATTGTCTATGCATTGCCATACTCTGTGGCGCTTGCTGCGTTGCATGTGTTTGCAAGAGTGGATATGGAATATATTCTGCCTGTGCCACTGCTTGGTGGTAGGTGCTTCTTCCGTGAGGCTACCATCAGTCGATGTCACCACCACGGCGGAATGTTTTCGTGCAAACTTATTGACGATGAAGTCATATTCACCTCTGATGATATCAAGATTGCCACGATATCCGTCATTGTCGATAAACTCGCTCTTGCGGAAAGCTATGTTGGATCCGTTGGAGCAGTAAGCCGTGCCCTTGTTGCACTCGCGCCATAGATAGGCGAAATGAAGGAGTCTATAGAATCGCATACGAGGTTTGGAGTCATCGTCATAGTTGTTGTAGCCTATGACGATGTTCTTGTCATCTTTGCATTGCTTTCCCATCTCCTTCAACCAACTGGTGCTTTCGGGTCGTGAACTACTATTGACCAATATGCACCACTCATTGGCGGCAGCCTTGACACCGAGAGTGATGCCAAGCTTTTCTCTACTGATATAGCGGGAAGTGTCGGGGATGAATGTGTAACTCAGACGAGAGTCATTGCCAAATCTTGCGAGCAGGTCGTCGGCTTCAGCCACAGGCCTTTCACCGACGATTATCACTTGAAATCCTGGCTCATACTCTTGATTGAGGATGAGAGGCAGATTGCGCTCAAGAGCTTCCTCATCACCATTTACCATCACGATGACGGAAAGAGGATTACCACCGGCACTGTTTTCAGTTTCAGTGTCAGACATGTCATCGTCCTTCTTCTTTATAGGCACTCTGAAGAGAGGGTTCGCCAGAATAGAGATTATTGCAAGAAGCAACAATATAGAGCCTAATATTATCGTGATAGTAGAAATCATTTCTTTTCTTTACAGTTGTTCGGTGATATATCCCACGGGCAGTTTTCTGCAGTTGTATCCGCTTGCCATTATCTCACCATAAGCACCAGCAGAGCGCAGTGCTATGAGGTCGCCACGCTTAGCCTTATTGATGTCAATAGCCTTGGCAAACACATCGCTCGACTCGCAGATAGGACCCACCACGTCGTAAGTTTCCACTGGGTCATCGCTTGAGAGATTCTCTATCTTGTGTGATGCCTGATACAGAGCTGGGCGGATGAGGTCAGTCATACCCGCGTCGACGATGCAGAACTGCTTGAATGTGCCCTGCTTCACATAGAGCACCTTGGTGATGAGCGAACCGCACTGACCTACGACAGCCCTACCGAGTTCGAAGTGCACCTTCTGTCCATCACGCAGATGCAGATGATTAGCATAGGTGTCGAAATAACTCTTGAAGTCAGGATAAGCCTCTCTGTTAGGATGATCATAGCTGATGCCCAGTCCGCCACCCACATTGATGTTGTCCACCGTGATGTGCTGGCTTTCCAATTTGTCAAGCAGTTCGTTAACCCTATTGCAAAGAGCCTTAAAGTCAGTCATATCGAGAATCTGACTACCGATGTGGAAGTGCAGACCTATGAAGTGCACATTCTTCATCTCAGAAGCTATGCTGATGACCTTCTCCATGTCCTCCATGGCGATGCCAAACTTGTTCTCTGCCAGACCTGTTGTGATGTTGGCATGAGTGTGGGCACCCACATTCGGATTGATACGGAATGCCACGTTGGCAGTCTTGTGCTTCTTCTCTGCCAGTTCGTTGATGACCTCCAGTTCTGGTATGCTCTCTACATTAAAGCAGAAGATGTCCTCATCGAGACCGAGATTTATCTCCCAGTCACTCTTGCCTACACCAGCATACACTATCTTGTTGGCAGGAAATCCTGCTTCCAGTGCAGCCTTTATCTCACCACCGCTCACGCAGTCGGCACCGATACCGCTACCGCTTATGATACTGAGAACCTTAGGATTGGCATTTGCCTTCACTGCATAGTGCACCTCGAAGCCCTCGTGCTTGCCAGACTCCTCGTTGATGCGACGCAGAGTCTCGCGCAGGATGGCTGTGTCATAATAATAGAATGGTGTCGCCACACCCTCAAATCTCTCTAAAGGGAATTGTCCTTTCATAAATATAACCTAATGATACTTTGTTATTTATTGAAGAGCGTGTCGCTCAGGTTTTGCATTGCCTTTTTCTTGTCCGAATTTCTGATGAGGAATGATATGTTGTGATTGGATCCACCATATGATATCATTCTCACAGGGATATTCTTCATAGCATCCGTGGCGATGGTCTCAAAGCCCACGTTGCTCCAGTCGAGGTCGCCCACGACGCAGATGATACACATGTCTTGGTCTACTGATACGGTACCAAATTTCTTTAGTTCATCCACTATCTCGTTGAGGTGCTTGTCATTGTCGATAGACATGGACACGCCCACCTCGGATGTGGCAATCATGTCGATAGGAGTATTGTAACTCTCAAATATCTCAAATATCTTGCGCAAGAAACCAGTGGCAAGAAGCATGCGTGATGACTTTATCTTGATAGCCGTGATATTGTCCTTTGCAGCCACTGCCTTTATCTTGCCCTTCATGATGACATTGTCGATGATAGTGCCCTGTGCATCAGGATCCATGGTGTTGAGCAATCTCACAGGTATGCCAGCGAATTTGGCTGGTTGGATACATGTCGGGTGCAGAATCTTGGCGCCGAAGTAAGCCAACTCGGCAGCCTCGTCAAAGTTGAGCTGGTGCACTGCCTCAGTCTTGTCCACCACGCGAGGGTCATTATTGTGCATGCCATCGATGTCTGTCCATATCTGAATTTCATCGGCAGGCATAGCTGCACCAATAAGGCTTGCAGTGTAGTCAGAACCACCACGCTTGAGATTGTCCACCTCGCCATAAGCATTGCGACAGATGTATCCCTGAGTGATATATATCTGGTAGTCCTCATTCTGCTTCATCGTGGCAGCAAACTTCTCCTTGATATATTCAGTATCTGGTTCGGAGTTTTTGTCAGTTCTCATGAAGTCAAGGGCAGATAGCAGTACGGCATTGATGCCCTGTTCCTTCAGATAGTTCACCATCATGTTGGTGCTGATGATTTCGCCCTGAGCCACGATGGCCTTCTCTTCGAAACTCGTAAATAGTTCCTTGGTGAAAGAACGCAAGTACTTGAATTCGCTATCGATAACTTCGCGTGTAGCGTTCTTGTATTCCTCTGTAGAGTAAAGTTCCTCTATGTGATTGAGATATTTCTTTTCCAGTTGGTTGATAACCTCATTAGCACTTTCAGGGTTCTTCTTGTAGAGATAGTCGCTTATCTCAACGAGTG
The DNA here is from genome assembly GCA_963586965.1 of Gemmiger formicilis. Classification (GTDB taxonomy): domain Bacteria; phylum Bacteroidota; class Bacteroidia; order Bacteroidales; family Bacteroidaceae; genus Prevotella. Next base: position 8,906 of record CAVABU010000002.1, on the reverse strand, counting down.
AATTGGTAGTGCCAGACATGGCAGAGAGCACGACGAAAGTAGGTTCTCCGCTTTTTGTTACCAGTCGTGCCACTTCCTTCATCCTTTCGGGTGAACCTACGGATGTGCCACCGAATTTCATTACTTTCATAAAATCTTCTCCTATATTATTTCCTTAATTCCTGTATCTTTCCGTCCTCGCATTTATATACGATGCCCGGATATTGTTCTATCATTCCCCAGTTGTGTGTTGACATGATGACAGCCGTGCCGGTCTTGCTTATCTCCTTGAGCAGTCCCACTATCTGTGTGGCAGTCTCAGGGTCGAGGTTGCCTGTCGGTTCGTCAGCGATGATGACCTTAGGACCATTGAGCAGAGCACGTGCTATGGCGATTCGCTGCTGTTCGCCTCCCGACAGTTCGTGTGGCATGACATCCTTCTTGTCAAGCATGCCCACGTCCTGCAAGACCTTATCTATGCGCTCCTCGATTCTCTCCTTGTATTTCCATTTTGTGGCTTTTAGCACAAACTCAAGGTTTTTCTTCACTGTGCGGTCGTGCAGGAGTTGGAAGTCCTGGAATATTATTCCCATCTCTCGGCGCAGTGCTGGCACCTCCTTTCTCTTCAGTTTGAGCATGTTTCTGCCGAGCACCTCTGCCTTTTCTGCTTCATCGGCATAGACGTCGAGTTCCGCATACATGGTCTTGAGTAGCGAACTCTTGCCAGAGCCCACCTTACCTATTATATATATAAATTCACCCTCGTCAGCCTTGAAGTCGGCTTGGTCAAGCACGAGGGTGTCGCCTTGATATACGTTTACTTTAGAGAATTCGATTAGCATAGTGTCTTCTTGCTTTCAGTTTTCTTGTCTGGGATGTTGAAGTCCTCTGATTAGTGCTTCTTCCATCCTGGGTTGTGCCTTTCAGCCAGTTCGGAAGCCATCTCCTCTATGCGCAGTCCCTTGGAAGTGAGTAGCACGATGAGGTGATAGAGCATATCTGATCCCTCATAGATGAGACGCTCATTGGTGCCATTGCAAGCTTCGATGACAAGTTCAAGTGCTTCCTCGCCCACCTTTTGTGCCATACGGTTGAGTCCATCCTTAAATAGGCTGGTGGTATACGACCCCTCAGGCATCTCCTCGTGACGCTTCTCGATGAAATCCTGCAGTTCGGTGAGGAAGAGCAGAGGGTTTTTCTCATTCTTCTCACCCCAACAAGTGTCAGTGCCCTTATGACATGTAGGGCCGTCAGGATTAGCCTTTACGAGCAGAGTGTCGTTGTCGCAGTCCACCTTTATGTCCACCAGATGCAGGAAATTGCCTGAAGTCTCGCCCTTTGTCCACAATGTGTTGCGGCTACGGCTCCAGAAAGTCACCTTGCCAGTCTCTATTGTCTTGTTGTATGCCTCCTCGTTCATATATCCGAGCATGAGCACTGTCTTTGTCTGTGCGTCCTGCACGATGGCAGGCACGAGACCATTCATCTTATTGAAATCGATTTCCATAATATGCTTTATGTCGTTGTATGTCTATGTGTTTATATTCTTACGCTGATATTCTCACCCTTGAGGTACGCCTTCAGTTCGGGAATAGATATCTCTCCAAAGTGAAATACCGATGCTGCGAGAGCTGCGTCAGCCTTGCCCAAGGTGAAGGCATCGCGGAAATGCTCCATCGTGCCTGCCCCTCCAGATGCTATCACAGGTATGGATAGAGTGTCGGCAAGCAAGGCCAAAGTCTCATTAGCGTAGCCTTCCTTCACTCCATCGTGATCCATTGAGGTGAACAGTATCTCGCCTGCACCCCTTTCCTGTGCTTCGTGCGCCCATTCCCGTAGGCCAAGTTCCTGACGCTCCCTACCACCTTTAGTGTAGCAGTGCCATCCATCCTCGTCGTGACGAGCGTCAATGGCGCACACGCACACCTGCGAACCGAAACGACTCGTTATCTCATCGATAAGTTGCGGACGTCGTATGGCAGCGGAGTTGACACTCACTTTGTCAGCGCCAGCGCAGAGCAGACGTTCCACATCAGCTATCTCATTGATGCCACCGCCCACGGTGAATGGGATATTAATCTCTGCCGCCACGCGCGACACCATGTCAGTGAAAGTCTTGCGTCCCTCAAATGATGCCGTGATGTCAAGGAAGCAGAGTTCGTCTGCACCAGCCTCGCTATATGCCTTGCCAAGTGCTACAGGGTCACCTGCACTGCGGAGATTGACGAAGTTTGTACCCTTTACGGTTTCTCCGTTCTTTACGTCAAGGCATGGTATGATACGTTTTGCCAGCATGTTCTCAGAATTTTAGTCGTCCTTCATAATAGGCTTTGCCAAACACTACAGCTGGGATGCCTTCACGCTCCAGTGTGTCGATGTCCTCATTAGAGGAGATGCCACCAGAGGCTATGAGGTGAATGCCAGGGTAGGTCGCCATGATGTTCTTATATAGAGCAGTGGCAGGCCCCTGCAAGGTGCCGTCTTTGCTTATGTCGGTGCAGAGAATGTTTTTCACTCCTGCATCAATGTATTTCTTTAGAAATGGCAACAAGTCTTCCGCGGAATCCTCTTTCCATCCATTAATCGATACCTTACCGTTTCTCGCGTCAGCACCGAGTATGATGCGGTCTGCACCATATTCGCCAAGCCAAGACATGAATAAGTCAGGTTGGCTTACGGCGATGCTACCTATCGTCACGAGGCTTGCTCCAGCGTCAAATGCTTTTCTTATGTCTTCGCTACTCTTTATGCCTCCACCGAAGTCCACCTTGAGATTTGTCTGGGAGGTTATCTGCCTCAGTACGCTATCATTGATAATGTGCTTGGATTTCGCACCATCAAGGTCTACGATGTGCAGACGAGTGAATCCTTTAGCCTCAAACTCCTTGGCTTGCGCCACGGGGTCATCATTGTAGATGGTCTTGCTATCGTAGTCGCCTTTGGTGAGGCGCACGCACTTGCCACCGATTAGGTCGATGGCTGGTATCAGTTCTATCATTTTGCAGAAGTGTCTATTTCGAGAAAGTTTTGTAGTATGCGTGCTCCCACGTTGCCACTCTTTTCAGGATGAAACTGGCACGCATAGAAGTTGTCTTTATACAGTGCAGCAGAGTAGGGCAGTGTGTAGTCGCAAGTGGCTATGGTGCTATCGTTCACCGGTACATAGAAGCTATGCACATTGTAGATGAAATCATGCTCGCGAATGCCATTAAAGAGAGGAGTCTTAAGGTCATATATGGAGTTCCATCCCATCTGTGGCACCTTGTCCTCATGACGTTTGGGACAGAAACGCACTACGTCTGCTGGAAATATTCCCATGCAGTCAGTGTCACCCTCTTCTGAGTGTCGGCACATGAGTTGCATGCCTATGCAGATGCCGAGCACAGGCTGACGGAGCGAGAGTATAACGGAGTCGAGTCCGTGGCTACGGATGTAATCCATTGTCGTGGAAGCCTCTCCTTGTCCTGGAAATAGCACGCGGTCAGCCTTTCTCAGTATCTCCGCGTCATCAGTGAGCAGTGGTTCTACTCCAAGACGACGCAAGGCGTTGACCACAGAATAGATGTTTCCCGCATTGTATTTGACTATTGCAACCTGCATTTCGTTCTAGTAATTATATGTAATGCAAAGTTACAAAAAATTAGTGTATAATATCCATTTGGTCTATTTTTTGTACTAACTTTGCACTTTGCAATACGAAAGCATGCATCCTATGCATTCGTATGCACTATATTTGCAGAGTAATAAAGTCATCATGATAGATACATCGGTTTTTCAGGGCAAGAAGGCAAAATACTATACTTTAGGTTGTAAGTTGAATTTCTCAGAGACATCCACCTTCGGGCGGATGCTTCAAGAGATGGGTGTGGTGGATGCCACAGAGGACGAAGATGCAGACATATGTCTGATAAATACTTGTTCCGTCACGGAAGTAGCTGATGCCAAATGTCGTCAAGCCATACACAAGATGGTGCGTCGCAATCCAGGTGCTTTTGTCGTGGTGACTGGGTGCTATGCCCAACTCGAACCAGAGAAGATAGCCCATATCGATGGAGTGGGTCTTGTGCTGGGAAGCAATGAGAAAGCAGACCTTGTGCAATATTTGTCGGAAGCATGGACTGAAAAACTTGAGGGACGAGTTGCTGATGCAGATAATTTCCACTCAGTGAAGACCAAGGATATAACTACCTTCGCTCCCTCATGCTCACGTGGCAACAGAACCAGATATTTCCTTAAGGTGCAGGACGGATGCAATTATTACTGCACATACTGCACCATACCTTATGCGCGTGGCAATTCCCGCAATCCGACCATCGCTTCACTTGTGGATCAGGCACGTCAAGCTGCTGCCGAAGGTGGTCGTGAGATAGTGTTGACGGGAGTAAATATAGGCGATTTCGGTCGTAGCACTGGCGAGACTTTCCTTGATCTCGTGAAGGCTCTTGACCAGGTGGAAGGCATTGATAGATATCGCATAAGTAGTCTTGAACCAGACCTCATTGATGATGCACTGATACGTTATTGCGCAGAGGAGAGTCGTGCCTTTATGCCTCATTTTCACATACCTCTGCAGAGTGGATCTGACGAAGTGCTACGACTGATGCATCGCCGTTATGACAAGGCATTGTTTGCCCATAAGATTAATCTGATAAAGGAATTGATGCCCGATGCATTTATCGGTGTAGACGTGATGGTGGGGTGCCGTGGTGAAACTCCCGAACTCTTCCGTGAGTGCTATGACTTCATAGACTCGCTTGATGTGACCCATTTGCATGTGTTCCCCTATAGTGAGCGCCCGGGCACGATGGCACTGCGTATACCTTATGTCGTCAGTGACCAAGACCGCAAACTGCGCTCCAAGGAACTGCTTGATATGTCAGATTGTAAGCAACATGCCTTCTATGAGAAATATATCGGAAAGGAGCGCGATGTGCTGTTTGAGAAGTCTGCAAAGGGTAAGGCAATGCATGGATTTACTGATAATTATATCCGAGTGGAGCTCCCTGCACGACTTTCCTCGCCCGAACTCGACAACCAGATACGCAGGGTAAGGCTTGGTGGTTTTAATTTTGATAAGTCTGCCCTAAAGTGCGAACTTGTATAACAGTAGCAAATGATGAAGAAAAAGATATTGTTTGTGTGTCACGGCAACATATGTCGCAGTCCGATGGCAGAGTTTGTCATGAAGAAGCTCGTGGCCGATGCAGGTGTGGCTGATAACTTTGAGATAGCCTCGGCAGCAACAAGCACGGAGGAAATAGGCAATGGTGTCTATCCCCCTGCTCGCCGTATGCTTGCTTCCCATGGCATCAGTTGTGAAGGTAAGACTGCGCGTCAGATGACTGCATCAGACTATGACCACTATGACCTTCTTATAGGTATGGATAGATACAATATCCGCAATATGCAGCGCATATGTCATGGCGACCCTGAAGACAAGATACATCTACTCCTTGATTACACGTCGAGAGGAGGAGAAGTGGCTGATCCGTGGTATACAGGCAATTTTGATGCTACATGGCGCGATTGCCTCGAAGGATGCACTTGCCTACTGGACAGTTTGATGTGAAAAACTTTAATTATTATTAAAACTCAGCCACTTTCCGTTGTTTTCTTAGTCTTATGGATAACTTTGTGGCAGAAATACATATAGACGATAATAAAAGACCTATAGAATTATGAGAAAACATCATTTATTTTTAGTTGCGCTGATGTCTGGAGCACTGATGCTCGGCAGTTGCGCAAGCAAGAAAGAATTGGAAAACTGCAAGCTCGAGAATAGTGAACTGACCAGCAACTATCAGAAGACCAAGGAAGAGTTGGCCGCAAGCAAGGCAAAGGCAGCTGCCCTTGAAGATCAGTTGGAGCAGCAACGCAAGTCATACGCAGCACTGCAGGCATCACTCGACAAGAGTTTGACAAATGCAAGCCAAAACAATGTGAGCATAGACAAGCTCGTGGACCAAATCAATGAGTCAAACCAATACATACGCCACTTGGTAGAGGTGAAGAGCAAGAGTGACTCACTCAACATGTTGCTTACCAATAACCTCACTCGCTCACTCAGTCGTGAAGAACTCAAGGAGGTAGACGTACAGGTGCTCAAGGGTGTGGTTTACATCTCTTTGGCTGATAATATGCTCTACAAGAGCGGTAGCTATGAGATAAATGACCGTGCTGCTGAGACACTGAGCAAGATAGCAAAGATAATCAAGGACTACAGCGACTATGATGTGCTCATAGAGGGTAACACCGATAATGTGCCAGTCAACACTACCGCTGCGACGATGAAGAATATCCGAAACAACTGGGATTTGTCTTGTCTTCGTGCATCAAGCGTTGTACAAGCATTGCAAAACCAGTATGGTGTAGATCCAAAGCGCCTCACGGCAGGTGGACGTGGCGAGTATAATCCGCTCACTGATAACTCTACCGAAGTGGGCAAGCAGCGCAATCGTCGTACACAGATTATCATCACTCCGAAGCTTGACCAGTTTATGGATCTCATAGACAAGGCTCCTGAGTCAGATAAATAATTTGAGTTTCCAA
>CAVABU010000002.1:0-2274 GCA_963586965.1 Gemmiger formicilis | reverse complement strand
CACGTATGTGAAAGATACAATTGCACATACGTGCGTTTTTTGTTTTACCACTCCCTTGTGATTTATCCAGTTTTTGCCAATAACAGAACGATGAGGGATAAATCCTGAACTTAAATAAACGAAATTGAGTAACTTTGCAATGGATTTTAATAAAGTTACAATCAATGACAGATACAAATACAAGTTATAAGAATCTCGTGGGCAAGATCTTCGCCACGGGTGTGATGTCCTTTTGTGGTGTGGTGAGTGAGACGGCGATGAATGTGGCGTTTCCTACTTTGATGAATGAGTTTGGTGTCGGCACTAACACCGTGCAGTGGATAACGACTGGCTACCTCTTAGTGTTGGCTTTGGTGATAACGATGTCATCTTATCTGAAGCGTAACTTCTCTCAACGTACACAGTTTATCGTTGCCATCACATGTTTCATATCAGCCACGCTGGCATGTTGTGTGGCACCTTCATTCGCTGTGCTCATGATAGGTCGAATGGTGCAAGGAGTCGGCACTGGTATAGCGTTGCCACTGATGTTTAATATTATAATGTCGGAAGCACCTAAAGAGAAGATAGGCACATTTATGGGCGTCGGTATGCTCGTCACAGCCATAGCTCCTGCCGTAGGACCATTGCTTGGTGGATCGATAGTCGATATGTTTGGTTGGCGCTACATCTTCCTGTCGCTGATGCCATTTCTGCTCTTATCCACGGTGATAGGTTGTCGACTTATCAAGGGCGGAGCTCCGCAAGACCGTTCGCATTTTCATGTCTTCGACTATTCACTGATAGTGGTAGGATATACCTGCTTCATCCTCGCCATGGTGCAAGCATCCACGGCAGGGTGGGTGAGTGTGGAAGTCCTCTCTCTGTTGGCAATTGCAGTCATCGCCCTTGGATGGTTTGTGCATCAGGCCAAGAAAGAAGTCCATCCGCTACTTCGTGTGGAAGTGCTTGGTTATCGTAACTTTATGTGTGCTCTGGTAGTGATACTTATCATTCAGTTTGATGTCCTTGCTTTGGGCTATGTGTTGCCCAACTATTCACAGTTGGTCAATCACACTGGTGCCTTATTGGCAGGCAGTCTGATGGTGCCAGGATGCATCATTGGAGCCATAGTGTCACCACTCAGTGGACGTCTTCTTGATAAGGTCGGTGCCCGCTTACCTATTATCTTGAGCATGAGTCTTATGCTGGTGTCACTGGTACTCTTTACCTGCTTTGGTGAGCATCTCACTACTCCGATGTTTTATGTCTTCTATGTCATCTTCACCATCGGACAAGGATTGGGATGTGGTAATACCCTCACCTTCGGACTATCGCAGTTGCCCAAGGACTTGTCATCCGATGGCAATGCATTGATTAATAGTTTCCAGCAGTTGGCAGGAGCCATGGGCACAGCCGTGATAGCCTCAATAGTAGCTGCAAGCCAGTTGGCTATGTCGGAGGACTTCTCTCATGCCACTGCCATAGGTTCGCGTGAGGGATTTGTGTTGCTTGCCATCCTGATGCTGGCAGCCCTCATCATCAGTTTGATTATGACGAAATCAAAGGAAAAACAATAAAATAACAAACATAGGTATGAGAAAGAAATCAAGGGAAATGGACAGTCAGTGGGCACTGGAAGTGATGCACCGTGCCCCATATATTACAGTGAGTTTTGTAGATGCTGACGGTAGTGCATACGGACTGCCACTATCCTTGGCAACGGATGATGATGTGCATTGGTACTTCCATTGTGCCTTAGAGGGCAAGAAGCTCGATGCCATCAAGGCACATCCACAGGTGTGCCTCTCTGCTGTGACTCGTTGCGTCCCCACGGTGGGGCCAAAGGATGGCGACTTTACTATACAGTATAAGTCAGCCACGGCTATAGGAACTGCCGAACTGGTTGACAGTGATGAAGAGAAGATACATGGACTTCGCCTGATTAGCGAGCGCTTCCTGCCCCAACATATGGATGCCTTTGAGAGTAGCGTAGCCCGCTCATTAGGACGCACGGCAGTGGTCAGAATCACATTGACAGAGCCAGCCGTAGGCAAGCGTAAGCAATATGACAAAAATGGTGATGAACTAAAATATGGAAGAATAGAATAGGCTATGCAATTGCTTCTGCACCGCCGTGCGCACATTGTGCCATGCCTCGGGTGACACCTTGCCTTGCACTATGCCATCAATCCAGTTGCGAGTAGCCTTGCGGTAGTCAAAGCCTGCCTTGGCAATGCCCTCGTTTATCTCCTTGCGTATGCCCTCATTGCCCATGTAGAGGTCATCCACCAG
>CAVABU010000001.1:50909-52699 GCA_963586965.1 Gemmiger formicilis | reverse complement strand
AGTGGCAAGGGCGCCACCGACGCACAGTCATCAGAGACTGCTTACAACCGCATCGCTGTAATGACCGTCATAGAGTAAAAGCGGTAACGCACATTTCCTAATACATGCCTGCCTCTTCATCCAAGAAGAAGCAGGCATTTTTTGTTAAGTCTTGACATTGGCAATCATAGTAGTTGCAGCGTCCCCGCTGCAACCAAGCGAGGGCGCCGTACCTCCTAAGGGCAAAGCGGGGACGCTTCGCCTACTATAATATCATTAATCCACTGATAGACTTAGATTTAATCATATACTTGCAACTTTTTGCCAATAAAAGCACCTTGTGTCTACAACTTTTTGCCAATAAAAATACCTGTAATCTGCAACTTTTTGCCAATATCGCTATTAATAAGACTTAGACTTTTTTGTTTATCCAATATGCTTTTGCTTGACACAAGCATTATGTAAAGATTGATAAGAAGGGCGGTGGGTTGGTTGTAAAACAATTGTCGAACGCTTGTGCAACAATTGTTGTACACGTGTAAAGCAATTGTTACACACGTGTAAAACAATTGCTTTACAACCGGAGAAACTATGAGTTGCAAATGAAGAAAGCATCAACGACTGTCGATTCACCTAATATACATCACTGGCATGACGATATATCATGCAACATCTTTGTAACGGGAATGTAACTGATGGTTAATGCTGTCGCAACAGCTACGTAATAACATCTCATGAACTTTGCACTTGCAAAAAAGGCAAGTAATAGAGTTATTATATGAGATACAAACTTTTGATGGTGGCTGCGTGCCTATCGGCTACTGCATGGGCACAGTCGGAAGACAGTGACAAGAAAAAGGAAGTCTTCCCTGTGGAGGTGCACGGCACAGTGCGCTCCAAGTATGAATATCAGACTGAGGAGGGCGAAGGTCGCTTCGAGGTGCGCAATGCACGTATCAATGTGGAGGGCAAACTCTCGGATGTCATCAGTTACAAGGCAGAGATAGACCTGTGCGATGAGGGCACGATAAAGATGCTCGATGCTTACACGCGACTTAAGCCAGTAGATAAATTCAAGTTGACCGTGGGACAGTTTCGCGTACCATTCACCATCGATGCCCACCGCTCACCGCACAAGCAGTTCTTTGCCAACCGCTCTTTCATCGCCAAGCAAGTGGGCAACGTGCGCGACGTAGGTGCAGCCATAGAGTATACAGTGGATGCAGGCTTCCCTATCGTCCTTGAGGCAGGCATATTCAACGGTTCGGGACTGACCAATCAAAAGAACTATTGGACTAAGGAGGTAAACTACTCTGCCAAGGCACAGTTTCAGTTTCCTGAGGGATTCAACCTTACGCTGAGTGCGCAGAAGATTAAGCCAAGTGTATCCATCATGATGTATGATGCAGGCGCTTACTGGGGCAAGGGCATGTGGCACATAGAGGCAGAATACCTATATAAGCGTTACGCTGACCATGCCTTCAGTGATGTGCATGCCTTCGATGGATTTATCAGTTATGGCATCAAGACAGGCAAGGGACTCATACAGCGCGTCACGCCGATGGTGCGCTATGACTTCATGACCGACCACAGCGATGGCAAGGCGAATGAAGAGGGCAAGCTGACCATCACCGACTACAAACGCTCGCGACTCACTGGTGGCGTCACGCTAAGCCTAAAGAAGCCATGCGTCAGCGACATACGTATCAACTACGAGAAGTATTTCTATCGCGAAGGCGCCATAGCACTGCCTTCCGAGAAGGATAAGATAGTAGTGGAGTTTATGACAAGATTCTAAAAATCCTTTTTCA
>CAVABU010000001.1:46573-50684 GCA_963586965.1 Gemmiger formicilis | reverse complement strand
GCACCAGTCTCAGCGATGATAGCCTTCACTGCCTGCTCTATCTCCTCCTCAGAGAGAGGTTTTGGCAGATACTCCTCTATCACTGCCACCTGCTCGAGTTCATGCTCAGCCAGGTCAGCACGATTTTGCTGAGTGAAGGTAGCAGCCGACTCCTTGCCCTGCTTAGCAAGTTTCTGCAGTATCTTCATGGCAGCATCATCAGTCAATGTGTCATTGGCTCCTGGTGCAGTCTTTGCCTCGAGAAACACTTTCTTGATGTTGCGCAATGTCTCCAGGCGCACCTTGTCGCGCGCCTTCATTGCCGACTTAATGTCTTCTGAAATTTGATCGTATAGCATAACTATTGATTTATGGGTGGTTGTATAAATTACCACACTTATTTGTTAATCTTCACAGTCTTCTGACCAGCCTTTACTACGTACACGCCCTTGGCGAGACCTGCGAGCGAGATGCTTGTGGAAGCCTTAGCAGATGCCACGAGAGCACCGTCGGCACTGTAAACGGTGATATCAGATGGTTCAGAGAGTGTGACAGTGTCACCATTGCGCACGATAGACTGTGAGTCGCTATTGACATCATTGATGCCAGCGGTCACCTCATCACAACATTCTATATCATAGGTGTATTTATCAGCAGCTACGCTTACGATATATTTGCCTGACTGAGCAGTAGCGGTGATGTAGTTCTCATTGCCTACTGAAGACATCTCACCAGTGGTGAGGTCTACCTTGTATGCTATTGGAGTCAAGAATGAATGGTCACTTGTGTTCTCTGCATAACCAGTCACAAAGAGCGAACCGCTAGCTGTGAATGCAGATGTCACTACCTCAGCAGTCTTTTTAGCATCACCTTCGTCATATCCACTTGACTTTGCACTGATGGTTTCCAAAGTACTGCCATCCAGCAGTGCTACATAGGTATCACAACCGCCCTTGAATTCAAGACCGCCGAAGAGACCTTCTACATTGTATGTACCAGCAACACAAAGTTTGCCGTCCACCAACTTCATACAGTCAACGCTATTGATGCTATTGTAACTACTTGTAGGAAGAGTATCGTAAATCTTGCTTGCTATAGAACCAGTATTTGTAATTCTCGCGAATACGAAACCATGCTCTACGCCATCATCGGAATAATCGAAATCACAATCCACATCAGTATCCATGGCTGCCAACTTAAGAGAGCCCATACCAGTAAAACCTAAATATACCACACCATTATCTACGGTGAAGCATACGCTCTCTGGCTGATACGATACTTCTGACTCTACCTGATTTTTAGCTCCAATAGTAGCCACCCATGCACTTTCATCAAAGTTTGTAGCGTTGAGATAAACGATATCTGCTGTAGACGAGTCAAAGAAGTACTCACTCCAAGCAGTGTAGTAATTGCCAGTAAGTTCTTCGTCGCCGATTTTCACTGTTCCCTTATGTGTAATAGAGAGGTACACTTTATTATCTTCCACCTGTATCTGGTTGATGGTAACGTTTGGCTCTGCCAAATTCATAAGACCTACAGGCACCAGTGACTCGTCGATTTCTGCTTTATATGCCTCCACTCCCAGGAGCACTCCATCTTTAGAATACTTAGCGAGGAAAGCGGAAGTACGCGAAGTGTTCTCTGAATCTCCGTCAGTGATCTCCTTGCTTGTGTCATTTGTGCCGAGCACTTTAGCCACAGCAGCAAACTTACCTGCAGCGTAGATATTGCCCTGCTCATCGGTGGCTACGGCAGTAAACACTGCATTACCATTGATACCAGCCACCCACTGCTTCCGTCCATATTTGTCGTATTTACCGATAAAAGCATCATTGGCAGTGATGCCAGTAAAGGTGTAGAGACCAAACTGGAGATTCTCCTGCAAGCTGTAGCGACCAGTTACGATGGTGTTGTTGTCAGCATCCATAGCTATCGCTGTGCTGCTCACGAAGTCGGCCTCCGAACCTACGGTAGTGAGCTCATCTGTCCACTCTTGGGAAGTAGTAACCTGATCCTGTGAATAAGCATTCATTGACATAGCCAATGCGAATGCTGCAAGAAAAGTAAATTTCTTCATAATCTTCTCTCTTTAATGATTAAACAAATTAGTTATATCGTATATAAAAACATTATCTTCTCCTTCTATTCCCACTTGTCGATATCAGGATTTGCCTCCGATGCCTCTGTGGGGAAGTTTATCGTGTAGCGCGAATCACCCTGGCTGAGGGTGTATGTGTCAGTGCCATAGGTCTTGGCTATCTCTGGCTGTGAGGTGCGACGTAGGTCAAACCATCTATGACCCTCAAATGCTAATTCACGTGCACGCTCATCATATATCGTCTGAAGCAAGTTGTCCTTATCCATAGCATCAAGTTCTGCTGCATAGGTGACATAAGAGGAGGCAGAATAGCGCTTCTGCATGAGAGCCTTCGTCCATTTGCGAGCTTCATCGAGCATGCCGAGTTGCGCTGCAGCCTCAGCGGCCGTGAGGTAAGCCTCAGCCGTACGCATGGAGCACACATAGTCCTCACTCGTGTTTACGCCCTTCTGCAGTGTAAAGGAAGTGAGTGTGGCTTGACGATAATACTTACGCTTGCGCTGGTCACCTGTGCGATAGTAAGTATTGACAAATGTCGACGACGGATTGCCTATGCGCGAATAGCCCGAAGTCATCACCTTCTCCAGAGCGAGTATGCTCTCCACGGATTTATAACTATTTGGCAATATTGATGATGTCTGCGTCATGTCCTCCAGTTCGCCATGCTCCTCTATGACAGTCTTGGCTGCTGTGAGAGCATTCTCCCAGTCACCTTTATAAATATACACGCGCGCAAGGAGAGCGTCGGCTGACACCTTACCGAATCGATAGTTGTAGCCTTCGTCCCATGTCTCCACATTGAGATGCTTCTTTGCTTCCTGTATGTCGGCTATCACCTGTGCATAGACAGCCTCCAGCGAACTGCTCTTGAGCACCTCATTGACATCGGCCTTGAGCGAGAGTGGTATGCCACGCGTCTGCGCCGGTGTGCAGTGAGTGTAAGGCTCTGCATAGAGGTTGGCTACGAGGAAATGGCAGTAAGCACGCATCATATATGCCTCACCCACCAGTTGGTCGATGTCGCTCTGTGTCGACTCGGTGATCTCCGACTGGTGCTCTATGATATAGTTGGATATGTAGATGGCATGATAATAGCGACGCCATCCGAATGATGACGTAGTGCTCTGACGGCTCAAGTCATTCCATGCCCATATGTCGAAATACGAGTTATAGTCATCACTGCTCGTCACGCTGGCAGATAGCGATAACTCGTCGGAGCGCAGTGTGGCAAGACCGCGGTCTTCGGGGAAGTTCTTGTATTCGTAGGTGAGCAGAGCGCGATATTCCTTACCAGTCTTGGCTATGACCTTACCCGTAGGCGTTATGTCAAGGAAATCATTGCAACTGCACATCACGACTACAGACAAGAGAAATGCGAATATTTTTATTGTTTTCATGTTAATGCTGTCCTCCTGTAGATTAGAAATTGACGTTTACTCCAAAGATAAAACTCTTGGATATCGGTTGAGCGTAAGGGTTGCCCATGGTCTCAGGGTCGAGATAGTTATTATAGTTGCTGGCTATGACAAAGAGGTTGCGTGCCTCGAGCGATAGTGATGCACTCTTGATGCCTATGCGACCAGTCCATGCCTCTGGCAACTTATATCCCAAGCGCAGACTCTGCAGGCGGATGTAGTTGCAGTCCTTTATCCATGTGTCGAGCATGCTGTAGAGGTTGTACTCATTATACTGCACATACTCGCGTGGACGCTCACTGCTTATCATCAGTTTGGCAAACTGTCCACTAGTGTTGTCCACCGTCCAGCGTGAGAGGATGTCGCGGTTGGTGTTAAGTCCGCGGTCATAGTTGGCAGGATTATATGACGGTTGCACTCTCACCTTCATACCAAGATTGTAGGTGAAGTTCACACCAAGTTGCCAATCCTTGTATTTGAATGTATTGATAAAACCTCCTGACACCTTCGGATCTGTCGTTCCCATATAGGTGTAGAGATTGCGTTGCTCCTCAGCAGAGAGCGTGCTTGCGCCCGCAGCGTTGAGTTTCAGCAGTTCGGTGGCGCTGACCTTCTCTCC
>CAVABU010000001.1:43577-46125 GCA_963586965.1 Gemmiger formicilis | reverse complement strand
CCTGGCAACACATTCATGCGGTCAAAGGTACCGATGAGATATGGCGAGGTATTCTTGTCGATATTACCTTGCAGACCATAGGAGGCACGCACGGCGAGGTTGTCTATCCAGTTTATGTCCTTCATAAACGTTTCCTCCTTGATGCGCCACAGTCCACTCACTGAGTAGAGTGGCAGATAGCGATATTTCTTTGCCACGCCAAACACGTCGCTACCATCAAAGCGCACACTGCCACCGAGGGTGTAGCGGTGATTGAAGGTGTAGCTACCCGTAGCAAACCATGACACGTAGGCATTTTCGTTTTCTGTCTCTTGGTGCAGAGGATAACTCTCCGCCCAACTCTGGCTTGGGAATACCACTGGTTGGACGGTCAGCGTGCGACGGTCATAGCCGTAAGCCACAGAGTAGATGGAGTTGTCATTGCTATGGCGCACCTCCGTACCGAGCATCAGTCCTACATTGTGTATACCACCAAAGGTCTGATTGTATTCCGCCTGCGCCTTCCATGTCCACTGGTTGCTGTGATATTCCGTAGTCTTGTGCATACCGCCGTCAGGGAGGAAAGACTTGCGACTGCCGTCACTCTGCACATACTCCGTATTGAGTTTCTGCTGGCGCATGGCGTAGGTATTCTCACCAGCATACTTGCTCAGCGAGTAGGAGTCAAGCTGATAACCAAACTGTGATGTCAATGTCAGGTAGCGATTGAGTTTCAGTTCTGCATCAAAGATAGCCATCACTGATCGGTCACGACGTATGGACTCCGTATTGGCACGCTCCTCAAAGATATTAAAGTTGAGGGAAGAGGTTTCCTTACCCTGCACATTGGTGTCATAATTATAACTGCCGTCCTCAGCGTATGGTTGGAAATAAGGATTTGCCAATCGAGAGTAGTACACAGGATT
This sequence comes from Gemmiger formicilis, assembly GCA_963586965.1. Classification (GTDB taxonomy): domain Bacteria; phylum Bacteroidota; class Bacteroidia; order Bacteroidales; family Bacteroidaceae; genus Prevotella. The sequence continues at coordinate 45,220 of CAVABU010000001.1, read as the reverse complement.
GGTAAATCCGTTGGTGTCAGTGAGATAACTCTGCTGTTTGCGCTCATTGGCAAACACGCTCGCGCCAACCTTCAGCATGCTATTGATGCGATAGTTGGTCTTCAGCGTGATGTTATATCTATGGCTACCCACACTCTCCACGTTGCCTTCCTCGCCAGTGTAGCCCACGGAGGTGTAGTAGTCAGCACGGTCGCTTCCACCCGAGAGGCTCACATTGTATTCTTTGTTGAGAGTATTGCGGAAGAGGATGTCATTCCAGTCGGTGTCTATCTGACGCAACTGGTTTATCTTGGTCTGCGCAGCCTGGCTCAGGGCGCTCCATCCACCATTCTTGTAGGCTTGCGTCTCACCGAGAGAGCTGAGTATGCTTGCCACGCCACCCTTGTTTTCACGATAGGTATAGTCTGACGAGAGCAGTCCCAGTTCGAGGTCCACCTTCTCGTTACTATTGAGCAAATTAAGTCTATCTATGTTGGTCTTTGGCGAGAATGTCAGTTTACCAGAGAATGTCACAGTAGGTTTGCCCTCCTTACCCTTCTTTGTGGTGATGACTATCACGCCATTAGCAGCACGTGCGCCATAGATGGCAGTGGCTGCAGCATCCTTGAGCACTGTGATAGTCTCTATGTCAGAGGGGTTGAGTCCAGCGATAGATGTCTGGTATATGTTGTCGATATCCTTGAGGTCATCCATTGTCGGGATATCTGTACCCTCCATCGGTATACCATCGAGCACCCATAGAGGTTCTTGAGTACCTGTGATGGAAGCCGTACCGCGGATACGTATCTTCACAGGAGCACCTGGCGCACCAGTAGATGTCACCGATGACAGACCCGCTATCTGTCCCGACAGCGCTTGGTCTATGTTGGTCACTGCTCCCACGGTCTCGTCAGATATCTTCAGTGTCGTGATAGATGCAGTGAGTTTGCGACGGTCTATCTTCTGATAACCCGTCACCACCACCTCGCCTACGGTCTTGGCATCTGAGGTGAGCATCACCTCATAGTAGTCCTTGCTGGCAGAGGTCTTCACCGTGCGTGTCTCAAATCCGAGGTAGCTCACAGTGATGGCATCGATGTCGCCGTCTATCATGGCACTAAACTTGCCGTCTATGTCAGTCACGGCGGTGTGCTTCTTCACGCCCTGATGAGTCATGGTGACAGTGGCACCTGGCAACGGAGAGTTACCCTGTGCGTCCTCCAGCACCACGCCACTCACGGTGCGTTGCTGGGCAAAGACCGCAGAGGTGACGAAGAGCATGAGAATGAGAAGTATGTTTCTTGTTTCTTTCATTATATTATAGTGTCTTGCTAAGGGATACTTTATTTCTGTTGTCCGAGTGCTGTCTGTATGCGCATGATGACATCCTCATAGTGCATCTGTGTGGCAGTGTCGCCCGTCTGACGACGGCTCTTGAGGAGTTTGAGTATGCGAATGAGTTCGCCACGCTTCACGCTGATGGCATCACTATTGCGCAGGGTCTGTGTGCTACCAAAGTCGAGTGTGCGCGATGCCGAACTGAGTTCCTTACATGAGAGGCCAAACCTTGGGTCATCCAATATGGATGGAGCATCAAAGAGGTGCTTATTAATCTTCACACCCTCACCCTCGGCAGCTGCAGTGATGAGCGCATCGACAAAGTT
>CAVABU010000001.1:18605-42709 GCA_963586965.1 Gemmiger formicilis | reverse complement strand
TCTGAGCGAAGCGAGTCAGTAGGCCAAGCATTAGACGCTATCATGTTGTGACGCAGTCCGAGCGAGTGTCCCACCTCATGGCAAGCCACAAAGCGAGCAGCCTCACCTATGAGGCTATCGGGCAGAGCATATTGCTGTGCTGCCTTATTGTAGGCACCAGTCTGCACCATTATCCATTCACGTAGCAATGAGCGCACATTGTGCCACCAGATGACATCCGCCTCCAGTATCTCACCCGTGCGAGGGTCTATCGTAGATGGTCCCATGGCATTGGCTTTCTCCGACGCATCATATGTTATCACGGAGTAGCGCATATCATCGCCCTCAGCCTCTATGCTATCGGTCATATCATATGCTTGCACGGCATTCTTGAATCCTGCCTTTTCAAAAGCAGCATTCCAGTCAGTGATACCTTCTTTTATATATGCACGCATATGCGAAGGTATCGCCTGGTCAAGCCAGAAGACGATAGGCTTCACTGGTTCCACGAGTTCACCGCGCATATAGGCAGCCGTATCACTCGGTTCGAGTCGCCAACGAGTGATATAGCGCTGACGTTGCACCTCCTGTTGGGTATCGCCATACTGCAAGGATGATGTCGTAAAATATCCGACACGCTGATTTTCCTTGCGCCGCGCCATAGGTTTCTCGGGCAAGAGCACCAACGAACTGCTCACCACAATGGTGATATTCGTATGTTCCTTACCCTCGTGCACCACCGTGGTAAGTTCGGAGGTGGCAGTGACATTGTTTTCAAATGCTTTTATGCTAATGATATGCGAAAGGTCGGCATCGGCAGATGTACCAAGGTTGATATTGTTAAACACATCATTGAGGCATTTGTTTTTGCCGTTGAAGAGGTCATTGACCTTCACCACGACCGTACTGCTATCCGTAGGCACTGCCTCCACCTTGAGTGCTGCGATGAGAGGATCGATGTAGTTGCTTGCCACTGAGCGCGCCATGATGTCAGTGCTGTCCACCTCAGGAGTGACGCGTTGCTGTCGCACGAGCACGAGTTTGCGAGCCTTATCCCACTCGAAGCGTATGCACTGATTCTCATAATTGATACCACGGTTGACACCAGCCTCATTGAGTTCGGATGGCACCTGTTGGAGTTTGTTGCTTACGAGAAACACGCGGTTCATAAGTCGTGCAGGTATCTCGAGATAGTAAGCATCATCCTTGCGCACCACATTCATCACCCCCTTGACATTCACCGAGTCACTGCCCGTGAGTTTCTTGTAGTCAGACACAGGTTGCTCGGCCTGCGCCTTTTTCTTCTTCCAAAAGAATCGTGGTTCGGCATGCAGTGCGGAGAATATACCGCTATTGGCTGCAATAAATGAAGCGAACACTGTCGCAGATATTAGTCTTGTCTTGTTCACGATATTTGCGTTGTCTATTAAGTTATGATTAATTCTTTTATGGTATTTATGGTATTGTAACTTGCAAAGTTACATATTTGCGATATCAACCTCGCACAATATCGCTCATTTTTAGTCTATAGCGCATAAAAAGTTATCAAAAAGCAAGATAAAGCTTATCTATCCTACACATGTGCAAACCTTACCTTGCATTTCATTGGTGCTTGCAACTACCATGAAACATGTATTGCTTTTGTGGCATCATCCGAAAAAACAATGCGTTATATTTTGTCATGACAAATAATTGTCGTAACTTTGCATTCGCTTTGTGTAGCGTGGTTGCACCTATGCCGTGCATAAGACAAGACAAAAGAAGAAATAGTAATAACAGAAATATAATAATTAGAAAATGAAAAAAGGTATTCATCCAGAAAACTATCGCCCCGTCGTATTCAAGGATATGTCCAACGGCGATATGTTCCTCTCAAAGTCTACATGCAAGAGTAATGAGACAGTAGAGTTTGAAGGCGAGACTTATCCAGTAGTGAAGATTGAAATCTCAAGCACTTCGCATCCTTTCTACACAGGAAAGAGCAAGCTTGTGGACACCGCTGGTCGTGTTGACCGCTTCATGAGCCGCTACGGTAAGCTCAAGAAGTAAGCCTTTCTGCATATATATTTTTACATATATAAGAAGACATCGGGATGCGCCCAAACGTAGTTGCATATGCGTTTGTGCGCATCTTTCTTTTATACAAACGGCAATCAAAGACTGTTTTAAACGACATTTAAACACTATCTAAACGACAATAAAATGGAACATACAAAATGCTTGATCATAGGTAGCGGCCCTGCTGGTTACACCGCTGCCATATACGCAGGACGTGCTAACCTGCAACCGATGGAATACTGCGGACTGCAGACTGGCGGTCAGTTGACACAGACCACCATAGTGGAGAATTTCCCTGGATATCCACAGGGCGTGGATGGCAATCAGATGATGATGGACCTCCGTCAGCAAGCTGAGCGCTTCGGTGCTGACATCCGTGACGGTATCATCTCAAAGGTGGATTTCTCTAAGCGTCCTTTCCACTTGTGGACAGACAATGGTGACGAGATAGAAGCCGAGACTGTCATCATCGCAACAGGTGCATCAGCAAAATATCTTGGACTTGACGATGAGAAGAAATATAATGGCATGGGCGTATCTGCCTGCGCTACATGTGACGGATTCTTCTATCGCAAGAAGACCGTGGCAGTGGTAGGCGGTGGCGACACTGCCTGTGAGGAGGCCCTCTATCTGGCAGGTCTGTGCAAGAAGGTATATATGATAGTGCGCAAGAACTATCTGCGTGCATCGGATGTGATGCGTCGTCGCGTGGAGGAAAATGAGAAGATAGAGGTGCTCTATGAGCACAACACTCTCGGTCTCTTTGGCAATGACGGTGTGGAGGGTGCTCACCTTGTGAAGCGCAAGGGACAGCCAGATGAGGAGAAGGTAGACATAGCCATCGACGGATTCTTCCTCGCCATTGGTCACAAGCCAAACACTGATGTATTCAAGGAATATATCGACACTGACGAGACTGGATACATCAAGACCATTGACGGTACACCACGCACAAATGTGGAAGGTGTGTTTGCTGCAGGTGACTGTGCTGACCCCAACTATCGCCAAGCCATCGTGGCAGCAGGATCTGGTTGCAAGGCAGCACTCGAGGCAGAGCGCTTCCTCAACAAGTAACTTTTAGGAGGTACGGCGCCCCCGCCGTACCATCTCACTTTAGAATATATTTTTTTAGGAGGTACGGCAAGGGCACCATACCTCCTATTTTCTTCCCCGATCGGGACGCACTATGCTCAACCCGAGGAAGGTTATGGCACCATTGATCATGAGCAGTTCATAACCGAAATGATAACCCCACAATACAGACGAGACGAAGTCTAGTGCATAGCAGAGCAATGACGAACCTACGCAGAGCGAGGCTAGGACAATGAGAGGCGTTTCTCCTTTCTTAGCATCCCCTTTCTTCCTACCATGACAGAAAGCATAGAGAAACAGTCCTAATAACGGCCCGTAGGTGTAACTGCACATCGTGTAGATGGCATCTATCACGGACGTAGTGCCAATGGCATTCACCGCTATGATGACACAGGCGAAGACTGCCGCCACCATGAGATGCACACGCTTTCTCAACCGTTCATCATCGCTACGCCCGCAGATGTCAATGCAGAAAGATGTGGTCATAGCCGTCATGGCTGAGTCTGCGGTGGCAAATGAAGATGCAAGGATGCCTACTGTGAAGAATATCACCACAGAGTCACCCAACAGTCCCGAGGCAGCAAACATCGGCAATAATTCATCTCCCTTTGGTATGGGCATACCTCGCTGCTCACACAATAAGGATAGTAGCACTCCCAATGAGAGAAACAACAAGTTGACTGGGACGAATGCCAAACCATAAGTACACATATCCTTTTGCGCATCGCGTAGCGACTTACAGGTGAGATTCTTCTGCATCATTCCCTGGTCAAGTCCAGTCATGACGATGACGATGAAGATGCCTGATAGGAATTGTTTCCAAAAATATTGCTTCGACACCACATCATCAAACTCAAACCACTGCGACCTACTGTCTGCCACTATGACGTGTATGGCTCCTGGAAGGTCAAGACCGAGAGCACCCGTCACCTTATATATGATAAGGCAAAGGGCTATGAGCATACATGATGTCTGAAATGCATCTGTCCACACGAGGGTCTTGATGCCTCCTCGCTGAGTGTAGGACCATATCAAGAGGATAAGTACCACCACGGTCACAAAGAATGGTATGTCCATATCGGCAAACACATAGCGTTGCATTATCATGCAGACGACATAAAATCTTACGGCTGCTCCCATCATCTTTGACAATAGGAAGAATGCTGCACCCGTCTTATAGGAACCGATACCAAGACGCTCGCCAAGCCATGAGTAGATTGTAACGAGGCGCAGCTTAAAGAATATGGGCAACAACACAAATGCCACAAGAAGATAACCAAAGATAAATCCCAAGCATGTCTGCATATAGGTCATACCGATGCTATTGACCATGCCAGGCACACTTACAAATGTCACGCCCGAGATGCTTGCGCCTATCATACCAAATGCCACCATATACCATGGCGACTGCCTGTTGCCACTAAAGAATGCCGCATTGTCGCCTTTGCCCGACACCACACGGCTATAGCATATCAGTACGGCGAAATATATCAGAAGGGTTATAATGATTACCATATCGTCCGTTTCTTATCTATCATTTCTTCATCTCACGCAATATGTCGACTGCAGACTTCACGGTGTCAACACCATTGACACGTATCAGACGGCGACCCTTCACCTCGCGGATATCACAACGTCGAGCATTGGAAGCCACAAAACTCAGTACCTTACCAAAGGTCTGACTCTTATAATAGGCAGACGTAGGATTGCTCACCAATTGCATATTGAGTAGTCCCTGCTTGAGCATTATCTTCTCACAACCGAGTGATCGACCCAAACGACGCAATAGGACTACATGCATGAGTTCCTCTCCCTCATGTGGCACAGGACCGAAGCGGTCTACGAGACGTGAGCGGTAAGCATCGAGTTCTTCGTCAGTTTGTATGTTGTCAAGTTCGCGATATAGGAGCATACGCTCTGACGAACCAGGCACATACTGGTCAGGGAAATACATCTCAAGGTCGCACTCTATGGCGCAGTCATCGACAAATTCCTCTGCCTTGATGTCATTGCCTTCCTTCATCTCGTCCTCATACATATTCTGAAACTCGTCATTCTTGAGTTCTGCCACTGCCTGACTGAGTATTTTCTGATAGGTCTCGTATCCCAAGTCTTCCATAAATCCACTCTGTTCGGCACCGAGCAAATTGCCTGCTCCACGTATATCGAGATCCTGCATGGCAAGGGCAAAACCCGAACCGAGATCAGAGAATGTCTCCAATGCCTCCAATCTGCGACGGGCATCGGGAGGAAGCACCGACAACGGCGGGGACAACAGATAACAAAAAGCCTTACGATTGGACCTACCCACTCGACCGCGCATCTGATGTAGGTCGGAGAGTCCAAAGCGGTGGGCATCGTTGACGATGATGGTGTTGGCATTGGATATATCGACGCCATTCTCCACTATGGTGGTGGATATCAGTACGTCATAGTCGTAATTGATAAATCCGAGTATTATCTTCTCCAATTCGTCAGGGCTCATCTGTCCATGACCGACGGCGATGCGACAGTCAGGGATATAGCGCTTTATCATGTCAGCTATCTCTGGCAGTTTGGAGATGCGATCGTTGACAAGAAACACCTGTCCATTGCGACTCATCTCAAAGTTGATGGCATCGCAGATGACCTCATGACCATATGACGCGAGTGTGGTCTGTATGGGATAACGATTGGGCGGTGGCGTGCGCATGATGCTCATGTCGCGTGCTCCCATAAGCGAAAACTGCAGTGTGCGCGGGATAGGTGTGGCTGAGAGTGTCAGTGTGTCTACATTAGTCTTGAGTTTGCGCAGTTTCTCCTTGACAGACACACCAAACTTCTGCTCTTCATCGATAATGAGCAGTCCCAAGTCTTTCCACTTCACATTTTTGCCAATGAGTTTGTGCGTACCGATGATGATGTCCACCTTACCATCTTCGAGGTCGGCAAGGATCTCCTTTGTCTTCTTTGCCGAACGAGCACGCGAGAGGTATTCCACCCTGACGGGCAAGTTCTTGAGTCGTGACGAGAATGTCTGGTAATGCTGAAATGCCAGCACGGTGGTAGGCACGAGCACTGCCACCTGTTTGGAGTCGCACGCCGCCTTGAATGCTGCACGCACTGCTATCTCCGTCTTGCCAAAGCCCACATCACCACAGATGAGACGATCCATCGGACGCGCTGACTCCATGTCCGCCTTCACATCCTGCGTGGTCTTCAATTGGTCTGGAGTGTCCTCATAAAGGAATGAAGCCTCGAGTTCGTGCTGCAGATAAGAGTCTGGAGAATAGGCAAAACCTTTCTCGTGACGTCTTGCAGCATAGAGTTTTATCAGGTCGCGGGCGATGTCTTTTATCTTGGTCTTTGCCTTCTCCTTGAGTCGTTCCCAAGCACCAGTGCCAAGTGTAGACAGACGTGGTGGCTCGCCTGTATCCTGCCGACGATATTTTGATATCTTATAGAGCGAGTGTATGGACACGTCCACGATGTCGCCACGCTGATATATGATGCGTATCTCTTCGATATATCCTTTCGCCGTAGGCTTGCGCACCAGGCCACCAAACTTACCCACGCCGAAGTCCACATGCACGAGAAAATCTCCTGGTTCGAGTTCCTGCAGTTCCTTCATGGTGAGTGCCATCTTGCCAGTGCGCGCCTTGTCAGACTGCAGACTATACTTATGGAATCGGTCGAAGATCTGATGGTCCGTGAAGAAACAAAGTTTCAGAGCATTGTCTACAAAACCTTCATGGAGCACGCCTTTTACAGGCAATGGCAATGATGTGGATTCGTCCGTAAGGATGTCGCGTAGACGTTGCTGTTGCTTGTCGCTATCGGAGAGTATATAGGTTTTGTATCCCTTGGCGGTGAAGTCATTGAGAGACTGTGCAAGTAGTTGGAAATTCTTATGAAAGAGCGGTTGGGGACTGATATCAAAGGTCACTATAGCCTGTGGCGTACCCGTCATCTGCTGACCATACTCCATACGTCGCAAGTGGCTTATGCCACGCACAAACTGTGTAGCGGTGCAGAGCGTATTCTCCTTCTGCATCTGCTGGAGTATGAGTTGCTGTTCCACCTCGGTGGCACCCTCGAGTCGGTCAGTGAGAGCCTGCGAGGAAAAGCCGTCATTATAGATCTGCTCTATCTTGTCACGCACAAACAGCAAGTCCTTTGACACTATCACCATGTCATCCGGTAGGAATTCGGTCACAGGAATCTTTGACTCAGTCACCGATGCCAGTTGTGGAAGAATCTGTATGTCGGTCACCTTGTCCTTTGACAACTGGTCATCGACCTGAAATGTGCGTATGGAGTCTATCTCGTCACCGAAGAAGTCTATGCGATAAGGCAACTCCGAAGAAAAACTATATACATCAAGCAGACTACCGCGAACAGCAAACTGTCCCGGTTCATACACATAATCCGTCTTTATGAGTCCGAGGTCAAGGAGTTTCTTTTCGAGGTCGGTGATATCAATGGTCTGCCCCACCTTGACATCTATGCGACTGGTGTCTATCTGTTGGCGCGACACCACCAGTTCGGCAACTGCCGAGGGACAGGTCACGACGACAAAACCTTCGCCCGACTTACCTTTTCCCTCCTTCACAGAGGATAGTCGGGCAAGAGTCTGCGTGCGAAGTATCTCATTTGCCGCATCTTGCTGGCCATATTTCACCGCACGCTTATAGGAAGAAGGGAAGAACAGCACATCATCCTGACCTATCAGTTGGCAGAGGTCATTGTAGACATAACCCGCTTCATCTGCATCGGGCATGATGATGAAAAAGCCCTTACCACTACGACGGCAAAGAGATGCCACTATCACGGGCATAGCAGAACCTATCACTCCCTTGAGGAAAAGTGTCCTCACCGACTCATCAGCGAGAGTCTTGACAAGCCCCGTTATCTGTTTGCTGTGTCCGTAGAGTTCTTGGATGTCCTTAATATCCATCATTCGGCAATGGCTGGATATTTTCTAAACATACCGTCAAGGCGCAAGCGCATCACGCCGAAGAATGCCTCGCCGAAGATATCGCCCGACATCTTACTCGTGCCCTCGCGACGATTGACAAACACGACGCTCACCTCCTTTATCTTAAACCCTATCTTGTGGGCTGTGTATTTCATCTCTATCTGGAAACCATAGCCCTTGAAACGTATCTTATCGAGTTCGATAGTCTTGAGCACGCGACGCCTATAGCATACAAATCCTGCGGTGGTGTCGTGCACCTTAAATCCTGTCACTATGCGCACATATTTGGATGCAAAATATGACATGAGCACCCTACCTATAGGCCAGTTGACCACATTCACGCCAGTGACATAGCGCGAACCGATAGCCACATCATAGCCATCGTGAGCACAAGCGTCATAAAGGCGTGGCAGGTCATTGGGGTCGTGACTGAAGTCTGCGTCCATCTCGAAGATATACTCATAGTCATGCTCAAGCGACCACTTGAAACCGGCTATGTAGGCAGTGCCCAATCCGAGTTTGCCCTTGCGCTCTATGAGATTAAGCCGTCCCTGCATCTCTCCGTTCATGAGGCGCTTCACGACATCCGCGGTGCCGTCAGGCGAACCGTCATCGATGATGAGGATGTCAAACTGTTTGTCGAGAGATGCCACAGCGCGGATTATCTTCTCGATGTTTTCTATCTCGTTATATGTAGGTATGATTACTATACTGTCAGACATGGTAATTGTATTATTTCTGTTCTTTAAATTCATCCAATGCAGTCATGGTAGCCGATTTGCTCTGCTCTGCAAGGTAGTGTATATTGTCATCTCCCTGTCCTATCGGGAAGATAGGTTTGTGGATAGTGAGTGTCAGTTTGTGACGGCGCACCCAGTGCCAGTCATTCTGGCGTCGCATCACTTGATAAGAACCATTGATGGTCAGTGGCACGACAGGCAACTGCAGTTCGTCGGCAAGCACGAAGGCACCACGCTTATAGACTCCTATCTTGCCCGTTTCCGTGCGACGACCTTCGGGAAACACAGTGAGTGACATACCACCCTGCAGTGTGGCGCGTGCCTGCTCATACATATGTTTCATATGTCCCACGTTCTTGTTGTCCACAAATATGAATCCAGCCTTCTCGCAAGCCAGTCCCACGAGAGGCATATTGCGTAGCGACTGCTTCATCATCCATTTGAAATTGCGTCCGAGGAAACCATAGATAAGGAATATATCAAAGGCTCCCTGATGGTTAGCGCAGAATACATAACTCTGATTCTTGTCTAAATTCTCCTTACCCTCCACTTTTACGGGAAGCAACAACAGGCGGATAATCATCATCGACCACAGTTTGCCAGGCCAATAACTCCACACGTGGCCATTACCTATCGTGCATCCCACGATGGTCACGATGGCAGTGAGAATAGTCGTGACAAGTACTATCGGCACGACTATAAACAATTGATATAAACGATATAAGAATGTCATGTCACCTGTAAATGATTAAACGTTCCTAATAAATTTCTTCATCTCTTCCACCGAGAAACCACGCCGTGTGGCATAGTCGGCAAGTTGGTCGGGACCTATGTCACCCACCGTGAAATAGTGCGCCTTGGGATTGGTGAAGATTAGTCCCGAGATGGACGCATGAGGTATCATCATGCCCGACTCCGTCAACCTCACTCCTATGGAGGAGAAGTCTATCAACCTATCGAGCAGGAAATTGATACTCAGGTCGGGCATTGATGGATAGCCCACTGCAGGACGTATGCCAGGCATTATCTCGCTCACCTTCTCTGCCGTGGCCTCTGCCAGACGGTCGGCGAGCACTTGCGAGAGCATCTTAGTGTAAGGATCATCCGACGAGAGTTCGGACATATGAGCATCCACTGTGACGGAGAATGCTCCGATGGTATCCTCGCCCATCGACTGGGGTTTGACATAGTCGGCAAGCGATAGACAGTCTGCTGACTGCTGGCGAAGCATGGGCAAGGTCAACTCCTCGGTCACGATGTCATCGCCTACGGAGTTGGCATGCAACTGTCGTATGACGGCACGCGAGAAGCATTTACCATCCCATTTGTCGAGCAATGTTTCCGCTTCCTTGCGCAGTGAGGACTGCTCGTCATGACTGGCATTAGCCACACCCCAAGCATAGTAGAAATACTCCCACGCTATGAGGTCCCGCAGTTGCGATATGCCAAAAGTATATATCATCCTTCTCTAAATGCTATCTCTTCTCCACGGTAGTCTTCATCAAAGACTCCATGGTCATATACCACGTGACCATTGCACATGGTGGTCACCACCTGCCACTCGAGTGTGCGACCTGCTAATGGTGTCCACCCGCACTTGCTCTTCACGCAGTCGTCAGTGACTTGCCATGGTGAGCGACGCACTATGGCAAGGTCCGCCTTGTAACCTTTTCTGATGTATCCACGCTTGCTCACTCCAAAGAGCGAAGCCTGATTGTGACACATGAGTTGTGCCACCTGTGCGAGTGTGAGCACTCCCTCGTCAGCGAGTGTGAGCATGGCTGGCAGGGAAAACTGCACCATAGGCATGCCCGACATGGCTTTGGCAGCACCGCCCACCTTCTCTATCAGAAGATGTGGGGCATGATCGGTGGATACTGTAGTGATGAGTCCCGATGTGAGTGCTTTGCGTAGGGCATCGCGGTCTGCAGAGGTCTTCACTGATGGATTGCACTTGATGCGTGTGCCAAGCGACTCATAGTCGGCATCTGTAAACAGGAGATGTGGCAGGCAAGCCTCAGCCGTTATGTTATCGCCCACCAATTGCAACTCTTCCGCGGTGGTGATATGTGCTATGTGGAAATGTGTGCCATACTTGCGTGCAAGCGACACACCGAGCGACGAAGACTCCATGCAAGCCTTGGCATCGCGTATGAGCGGATGATATTTCACGTCGGGATCGTCCGCATGGAGCAACTCCTTATAGTGAGCCATATTGGCATTTATCCGCTGAGTGTCTTCACAGTGTGCCATAAGTGGCAAGTGCTTGTCAGTGGCAAGTGCGAAGATATCCTCCAACTGTGGTCGCTTGTCCACAAGCATATTGCCAGTGGACGAACCCATAAAGAGTTTTATGCCAGGCACTCTATGGATATCGAGCGACTCAAGGAAATGGATATTGCCGTTGGTAGCGCCAGGGAAGAACGAATAGTTGACATGACTCTTCTCCGCACCGCGGCGAAACTTGTCGTCAAGGTCTTCCTGCGTGACTGTCTGCGGATTGGTGTTGGGCATCTCAAAGTAGGATGTCACTCCACCATAAGTGGCGGCACGACTCTCTGTGTCAATGTCAGCCTTGTGTGTCATTCCTGGTTCACGGAAATGCACGTGCGAGTCTATGACACCAGGAAAAACATAGCTCCCCGTGGCATCTATGACCTTATCGAAGATGCCACGGGGAGTTACTTCGCCTTCTATAATGTCGACGATGATGTCATCGTCAACTATTACAGAAGCCTTTATTTCTTTTCCTTCATTTACAATTATGCCGCCCTTTATCAGCGTTGTCATAGTATTTATTTCGATGGTTTTGCCAATTCGTTAGGTGTCGGAGCATTGCCGAGGTCAGGTGCTGATGGTTGTCCGCCAAGTGCTGGTGGTGTCATAGGCACATCACGCATACCATTCATAATCTGCTGATTTTCCTGTGCCTTGGCGTAATAGTCCTTCACGTAAGGGTCATTCTTGAATTTGGCAGTGGCCTTGCTCATGATGTCCTCCACCCAAGGGGTCAGCAGTGGATAGTCATAGCCGACAGTGGTGAGGAAGAACACTCCAGGTCCGAGCACATTGTCAAAGTTTTCGGTGACAAATGCAGTGACGAGGGAGTCAGCAAGCACTGTCAGACGCATATCCTCCATCTGGAGTTCCTTGATGACAGTGTTCATGTCACTACCATCCATGATAGCTTGGTCATGACGATGCACGAGGTCAGACTGTGCGCCTGTCACCTGATTAAACTTCTTCATAAAGGCGAAGAGTTTCTCATTGAGTGGTGTACCGCTTGCCTCCATCTGCGTGTCATCCACCTTTATTGATATATTACCGCTCTCGAGGACAACAGGTATCAGTTGCTCGTTCTCCATAAACAAGTTTGCCATGCGGACAGTATCGATGTTGCCATGAAACTGGAAATGTCCGTGCACCACATCACAGGAGTCTATGTTTTGAAATTCATTGTTCTTGAGAACTTTCAGATAGAGCATCCTGCCATCGAGTGTCGAGATATTGGATGTGCCCTCTATGTTATACGAGTTGGCACACGAAGCCATCAGGCACATTGCCACTGCAACGAGGATCGAGAGGTATATCTTCTTCATATTCTATTGTTTTCCCTTTTGTAGTAATATCTTTCGGTTATTGTTTCTTCTTATTCATCTCATGTGATATGCGGTGGGTGGAATACAACTCCAGCACTACTGCCACAAGCAAGAGTACGAGCCACTTATTATACACATAATTAATATAATGCTCCTGATTGCTAAACATCAAGCGCATGAAATGTGTGTCGGTGTCAAACATCAGCACGCCTGCCAGCACGAAGAGCAGGTCTGCCATGGTCATGATGCCTTTCAAGCGGCGTATGACCAGCGATGTGCCGTGATAGGTCTGCAAGCACTGCATGATAGCGAATAGCACTGATCCTACGAAGTATACGAGGGCAGCTATGGGACGCTGAAACATAAACACGAAACTACCCATACCTACTACCATTAATATGCCGCCTATGAGAAGCAAGACGGACTGTGTGGTGTTGAGACACCTAAAATCATTCTCTATCTTCATCAGTTTCACCCTTTGCCGGGATGTCAGTGCTCAGCACGAACACGTCTTCTCCCTCCTTATTCATGAAATAGCGCTCTCTTGCCACTCGCTCCACAGCACCGGGATTGCTCTTCAGACGGTGCAGTTCGCTCTCGGCTTCTGATGCCTGCTTGGTGTACAGCTCTATCTCTTCTTGCAGATCAGACTTCTGCATGTCAAGTTTCACGAGATTCACCAGACTATAGTCGGTCAGCACTGTTATGAACAACAATCCCAGCACTATTGTGATGAGATATTTGTAATGGCCGACTATGTTTACGAACGCTTCAAACTTGGTCATTAACGTTACTTGTTTTATGCAAAAGTAAGCATTTAATACAAGAATAGCTTATGCCCTTCCAATAATTAGCATAATTTAATAAGTATTCATGACACATATGGAGAGCGGAGAATAAAACTCAAGTTCGTTTGGATATTCCACGCGTTTGCACTAACTTTGTAATAAGAATAACAATCATCACACACAATGGAATATATAGTTTCCGCCAGGAAATACCGTCCGGCTTCGTTTGACGCCGTGGTCGGACAGTCTGCCTTGACCACCACGCTCAAGAATGCCGTGAAGTCTGGCAAACTGGCTCATGCCTACCTCTTCTGCGGTCCGCGCGGCGTGGGCAAGACCACCTGCGCCAGGATATTCGCCAGGACCATCAACTGCAGTAATCCTACGCCACAGGGTGAGGCGTGCGGATGTTGCGAGAGTTGTAAGGCTTTCGAGGAACAGCGTTCCTACAACATCTTCGAACTCGACGCAGCAAGCAACAACTCCGTGGAAGACATCAAGACGCTGATGGATCAGACACGCATACCACCTCAGGTGGGACGCTACAAGGTGTTTATCATCGACGAGGTGCACATGCTGTCGCCTGCCGCCTTTAATGCCTTCCTCAAGACTCTCGAGGAACCGCCAGCGCACGTGATATTCATCCTTGCCACCACCGAGAAGCACAGGTTGCTGCCCACCATCATATCTCGTTGCCAAATATATGACTTCGAGCGCATGACGGTGAAGAACACCGTAAACCACCTCAAGTCGGTGGCTGAGAAGGAAGGCATAAAATATGAAGAGGAGGCACTGGCACTGATAGCAGAAAAGGCTGACGGTGGTATGCGTGACGCGCTGTCTATATTCGACCAAGCCACGAGTTACTGCCAGGGCAATATCACTTACGAGAAGGTGATAGAAGACCTCAACGTGTTGGACTCCGACAATTATTTCCGTGCCGTAGACCTCGCCTTGGAAAACAAGGTGGCGGACCTGATGGTATTGCTCAATGGCGTAATAGCCAGAGGCTTTGACGGCAACGACTTCTGTCTGGGTCTTGGTTCGCACATCAGAAACGTGATGATGGCAAAGGACCAGTCGACGGCAAAGATGCTCGAGGTGTCTGAGCAACGCAAGGCAAGACTCGTGGAGCAGGCAGCAAAATGTCCGGCTTCATTTCTCTATAATGCACTGAAACTGCTCAACACGTGTGACCTCAACTACAAGCAGGCTTCCAACAAGCGTCTGCTTGTGGAACTGACTCTCATACAGGTGGCGCAGATCACACAACCGGATGAAGCTACACCTGGCTCGGGGCTTAGCCCCAAGAGACTGAAAACCCTGTTCAAGAATCTTGTCAGGAAGGTGATGCCTACTAATACGGCCCCGCAGGTAGCCGTGGCAACACCGTCTGGACAACCCACGAGTGACGACTCATCCAAGAACTCCACGCCCGCAACCGCAGTAAAGGTGGAACCTACCACCGCCCCCAAGGTGAAGCGCATTGCCACGGGCACAGGTGTCAAACTCTCAAGTCTGGGATTTACATTTGCCGGCCTAAAGGAAAAAGAGGAGAAGGAAAAACAGAAGCAACAGCAAAACGAGCAACAGGAAGAAGTGGTGGAAAAATCACTCAATGCCGAGTTTACTCAAGATGCTGTGGAATTCCAATGGTTTGCTATGTGCAACCGCATGCAACTCCTGCCCGACTACCGAGTGCTTGCCACGCGCATGAAAAATATCCATCCTGAGATAAAGGGATATCCCAACATAGAGATTGTCGTCGACAATGACATGTTGCTCAAGGAAGTGCAGAAGTTGGAAGGCAGAATAACGACTACCTTCAAGAATAACCTCAACAACACGGAGATAACCTTTGAGATGCGTGTGGCAGAACCAGAAGAGATAAAGCGCATGCCATCAAAGGGAGAAATGTTTGCAGAGATGAAGGAGAAATGTGTTCCCCTTGGCAAACTCTGCAAACGTATGGAATTGGAGTTGACTTAACGTCTAACCTTTTGACTTATCGTCTATCACGTATTATATCAGCGGCATACCGGCTTCGAGGCATTTCTTTCTCATCTCCTCGGGCCATATGCTTGCTTGTATCTCACCTATGTGTGCCTTATGGAGCAGCACCATGCAGAGGCGACTCTGACCGATACCACCACCGATGCTCAGTGGCAGTTCATCATTGAGTAGTTTCTTGTGGAAATAGAGTTGTTCGCGTTCTTCTTTACCCTCTATTTCCAATTGACGCAGAAGGCTTTCTTTGTCTACACGTATTCCCATCGAAGACAATTCAAATGAGCGTCCAAGCACTGGATACCATATCAGTATGTCGCCATTAAGACCAAGCAGACCATTCTCGCCCTCAGTGCTCCAGTCATCATAGTCAGGGGCACGACCATCGTGCTTCTTGCCGTCGCTGAGTTTACCACCTATACCTATTATAAATACAGCACCATACTTCTTGCATATCAAGTCCTCACGCTCCTTAGGCGTCTTGTCAGGATACATAGCAAGGAGTTCTTCGCTATGGATGAAGTGGATGTCTTCTGGTAGGAATGACTCCAATTCGGAATAAGTCTCGCTCACGAGATACTCCGTGCGACGTATAGCAGCATAGATACGTCTGACGACATCCTTGAGGTGTGCCACAGTGCGCTGCTCACGCGTTATCACTGCCTCCCAGTCCCACTGGTCGACATAGAGCGAGTGCAGATTGTCGAGTTCCTCGTCGGCACGGATGGCATTCATATCGGTGTAGATGCCATAACCTGGTTTTATCTTGTATTCAGCCAAAGTCAGGCGCTTCCACTTAGCAAGCGAGTGCACCACCTCAGCCTTAGCATCACCCAACTCCTTTATAGGGAATGTCACGGCACGCTCCACACCATTGAGGTCATCATTGATACCCAAGCCCTTAAGTACGAAGAGAGGCGCAGTCACACGGCGCAGACGCAACTCCGTGGAGAGGTTTTGTTGAAAGAAATCCTTGATGAGTTTTATACCCTGTTCGGTCTGCTGCATATCAAGTGCAGCCTTATAGCCTTTCGGCATTATTATATTCATTACGCTATCATTTTGTTAGTTTTCATGGCAAAAGTAATAAAATATTGTCATACGTCAAAGAGTTATAGCAATAAATAGCTCAAGTTTCTTAATAGTAGTTGCAGCGTCACCACTGCTACCAAACATTGACGTGAGCCGTAGGAGGTACGGCGCCTCGCCGTACCTCCTACGGTTGTAAAGCAATTGTTGCACAAGTGTTCAACAATTGTTTTACACGTGTTCAACAATTGTTTGACACGCGTTCGACAATTGTTTGACAACTCACACATACGACTTCTCATCACCCTTCAGTAAATGCACCATTCTAATGCAGCCGTATTAATAATATGTGTAATTTTGATATCAACGTACCTTATATGACATTTAATTTGTACTTTTGCATACGCTGACCTGAATTAAGACAGACTACGAATAACCATAAAATAAAAACCAACAACATGAAAAGGACTTTTATTCTAACTGCATTGACAGCAGCGACATTGAGTTTCTACTCATTGCCATCACTGGCACAGTATCCAGTATTGCTGCATTCACACAATGACTACACGAGGACAATGCCTTTCTATGAGGCTTACTCGCAGCACATCTACTCCATCGAGTGCGACATGTTTTACACGAAGGGAAAATT
The DNA here is from genome assembly GCA_963586965.1 of Gemmiger formicilis. Taxonomy (GTDB): domain Bacteria; phylum Bacteroidota; class Bacteroidia; order Bacteroidales; family Bacteroidaceae; genus Prevotella. The sequence continues at coordinate 25,811 of CAVABU010000001.1, read as the reverse complement.
TCTCGTGGGACATGACGTGGAGGACTTGAAGGACGACGTGACCTTCGACCGCATGTATCTCGAACCACTGATTAATGTATACAATCTCAATGGCGGACGTCCATACGCCGACAGCGAGGCGCACATCCAACTGATGGTGGAGATAAAATCTGCCAACACGGATGAATATCTCAAGGCTTTCGTTGCCAAGATAAAGAAGTATCCTCAGATATTTGACCCTTCGGTCAATCCTTATGCTTGTCGCATCGTGGTGACAGGTAGGGTGCCTTCGCCTGACAAGTTTGCCAAATATCCTTCGTATGTGACATTTGACGGCGACATCAATCTGACCTACACTCCCGAACAACTGAAGCAGGTGGGAATGATAAGTATCAACTTTGGCGCTTATAGCCAGTGGAATGGCAAGGGCACTATGATCAAGAAGGACAAGGAGATCATCGAGGGATTCATCGCCAAGGCGCATGACATGGGCAAGCCCATACGTTTCTGGGGCGCTCCAGAGAGCATCACGGCATGGAATACATTCTACTCCATGGGTATCGACTACATCAACACCGACCATCCAGCAGCATGCGGAGAATTCTTCAGCAACTGGGATGCGAAAAACTATGTGATAGGTGCAAAACCAAAGAGTGAGCACAAGGTGATACGCAATGACCGCCTGGATAAGATAACACGCAGTTTTAGCGGTTTCCAGGACGACAAGATGCAGTTAGCTGAGCGCCAGCAAATCTACACTCCATCATATCTCAATGACGGCGCTGACAAACCCGTGAAGAATGTCATCCTCATCATCGCTGACGGTATGGGACTTGCACAACCGGTGGCTACGGAGCGTGTCAACGGCAAACTGACACTATTCAACATGAAGCATATGGGCATCTCGGAGACTACATCCAATGATGCCTACACCACAGACTCCGCTGCAGGAGGAAGCGCACTGGCTACAGGCGTGAAAACCAACAATCGTCACATCGCTGCCAATGAGGATGGCTCTCCTAACCCATCACTGTCTGACCACTTCGCCGCACTCGACAAGGCTGTGGGCGTGGTAAGTCTGGGCAATGCCGCTGATGCCACTCCAGCCGTATTCTATGCACACAACACCGAGCGCGACAGTGCCGACGAGATCACGCGCGACTTGCTCAAGAGTCCTATCTCACTGCTTGCAGGTAGTGGCATCAATGAGTTTACCAAGCGTCACGACGGCATAGACCTCATAAAGGCTTTGGGTGAGAAGGGTTTCTCATTTGTACGCAACATCAAGGACATCAACGCTCTGCCTGGCAAGGTGATCTGCATAGACGAGGAAATGGGCGAGGCTGCCAATGTCAACAATCTCGACTACTTGGCACGCACGACTGACGAGGCAATAGTAAAGTTACAGTCTATCTCTCGAAACGGATTCTTCCTCATGGTGGAGCAGGCAAAGGTGGACTATGCTGGTCACTCAAAATATTTCCCTGGATGCATCATGGAGACTCTCAGTCTTGACAAGGCTGTGGCAGAAGCGCTCAAGTTTGCTGACACCAACGGCGAAACTCTCGTGATAGTGACAGCCGACCACGAGACTGGTGGCCTCACACTCGTAGACGGAGACAAGGAGACAGGTCACACCGTGGGCTACTATTTCACCAATGACCACACACCTATCACCGTGCCAGTGTTTGCTTACGGTCCACAGTCGCAGCAGTTTATCGGCAAGCAGCAAAACACCGACATCTGCAATAAGATAAAGGCCATCACAAGCAAGAAGTAATTCTTCGCTTTGATATAGTCATAAACCAAACAAGCGGCCAATCCCACTAAGAGGATTGACCGCTTGCTTGGTTATTATATCTACAAAGTAATGTTATATTAGGCTTGCCCACTCATATACGGGTTGGATAGCAATCGTCACGCCATCCACTTCTATTTCCTGAAACTCATGGTCAGTCAGTAGGAGCAAGTGCTTACACTTCGTCTGCCGATAGGCAAGAAGTAGTCCGTTGATTTCTCTTCTTTTGGTCTTCTCATTTGAGATATCATACGACACTTGTATGCATTGCACCACCTTATTGCCATCACATACCACGAAATCACATTCTCCAGATCTATCTCTAAGATAATATACATCCCATCCTTCATAGTTGCACTTGCGTATCAGATGGAGTAGCACCACTGTCTCCAAGCGCCAACCCAAGTTTTCTCCAGCAAAGGCATTCTCTCTCTTGTTCATCAAAGCCACGTCCACAGCATAAAGTTTTTCTTGGGTGACACGCATCTTGCTCTTAGCGGAGTATTTCTTTATCCCTATCAAGAGGTAGGCTTGCTTGAGATAGTCTATATAGTTTCTTACCGTATGTAGCGACTTAAAACCAAACGTATTGGCAAGATCACTGACTGCAGGTATTACTGGGGACACATTCAGGAGATGGTTTGCCATATTTTCGAAGTTTGCCGTGAAAGAGATTTTATAGCGTTGTTCGATATCTCTCTTTAAGACATTGTTCACCAAATTGGATATATATACCCTCTCATTTTTGACAAACATTAGTTCTGGAAAACCACCATGTAGCAAGTAATCATCGAAAGCAGCCCTGCGTCGTGCGATTTCCTTTGTGGTGAGTCCTTGTGAATTTACCTCCTTGACAGTGCAGTATTCCACAAAAGAAAATGTGTATAGGGGTATTTCGCAACTTCTACCAGTCAAATGTGTAGCGAGGTCATTACTTAGCAGTTTAGCATTGCTTCCTGTTAGCACTACATGAAGTTTTGTCCTAAGCAGACGATTTACAAACAAAGGCCACCCATCGACGTTTTGTATTTCGTCGAGGAATATATAATGGAAGTCACCATAGATTTTATAAAGCACTTCCATCATGTCGTTTAATTGGCTTGTCTGCATGCCTTCAAGGCGTTCGTCATCGAAGTCTACGTAGGCAAAAGTCTCGCCCATGTGTTGCAACACTTGTAAGCACAGTGTAGACTTTCCACAACGACGCACTCCTATGACAACTTGCGCCTGCGGACTACCTAGGTCTACAAGTTGCTCTTCACGGCGGGGACATAGATGAGTCTCTCTTATGGTTCTGAGTTCCTCCTTTTGGTCGCTCAATACAACCTCCATTGTTCTTTTATCGATAACTTCCTGTTTCATAGGTGCAAAGATACACCAAAGAAAGCAATAGAATGCCTTATTTTACAAGTTTTAATTATTTTGAATGCCTTATTTTACAAGTTTTACCCTCATCAGAATGCCTTATTTTACACATTTTAAATCTTTCCGAATGCCTTATTTTGCACATTTTAGGTTTATTAGGCGTATACTAACATAGCCCAAGGCGTTGCCCTGGGCTATGTTTTGTTTCGCTACTATATATGGTGTAACTTTAGTCAGAAAATCACTAAAGCAAATGTCACTTGGTATGTTTCGGGAGTATCAACCTAATGCGATGGATATCCGTGCAAGCATCACGCTCATAACCTGAATACGCAAAAAATAGTACTGGGTTTCTTATCAACGTGCAATAGTATGACAGGGAGAAGCTCATGAGCATGGTGAGTTCAGTATATTTCGAAGCATTGCTCAATTCATATAGCCACGTCTGCTCACATGAGAACGTCTTGATGGCTGACGATGGAGGAGTGATGAAAGAATAACTGTGTGTTTCATCTTTTATTTGCCTAAAGGGGTCTATATGGTACTGCCAACTGGCATTATTATTACCAAAGGCGTCACCCTCCATACATTTGTCTATAGTCTCAATATCTGCCAAGGTCTGTGAAGAACCCACAGTGCCAGATATACCCGTACCGACAATAGCACCACTACCACCGAGACTACCCGTAATATTCCACGTGGTGGATGTAGACATGGTGGTGGAACCATTGGTAGACACTGGCGAATGCTTCACCAATGCCAAACCGTCACTGAGAGTCACGGTGGAGCCATAGTCACCATTTACTATATAGTTATTGATCCTCCAGTCATTGGCGTAAAGGCCCTGAAATCTCCAGCTATGGCTATAGTTATCAAAATGTGCAGTATAGTTAGTAGCCGACCATTCACCCTTCCATAAAGGAGTATTATTACCGGTGATCGTCTGTTCACACAGAAAATAATCCTTGTCGTCGTCGAAGCGGTGTACGGCATAAATGGTGGTGAATATGGTGTATGGGACACTTTTACCTTTCACCTGACTCCACTTGTATACCGAAGCGGATGTCACCCAAGTGTCAGTCTGCGCCTGAAGGATGTCTGCCATGTCAGTCGAAGAGTCAGCACGACTTGCAGCACTGCGCACCTTGGAATTTGCCAACGACCTCTGGTCAAGATTAATCCACTTGGTGGCTTCGTCTGCATAGAGTCCATACTCGTAATCATTGAGATCAGGTCTATTGGAAAGAGTGTTGCCGAGTGAGTCTTTCATGGAAGTGTCCACAAAGAGCATATCATTAGTATTATTAAAGCCCCAAAGAGCCTCTATCTCGTCATCTGCCTGCGACTGAGAATCACCAAACAATGTAGGGTCAAAATAACGGTCTATGAGTACTTTCGCTCCATGACGACAAGCCGCAGAGATGATATCATGCTCATCATCAGACAGGGCAGAGAAACCTTCTCTTGTAAAAAGAAATAGTTGCGCAGTGCTGTCGAGCTCCGACTGACGATTAGTAAGACGGTCGATAATTTTCTTACCCACCTCGCCATAGTCGCCTTCAAAGACATATGCCTTGACATTGCTCTTTGTCGTAAGAGCGTCAGTTGTAGGGGTTGTGATTGACGGAGATGTGTTAGTCAAATTCTCTTCTTCTGGATGTTCTACGTTATCGCCACAGGACGTAACGACCATTGCGGACAATGTACCAAAAATGGCAATGGTAAATGTGATGAGATACTTTTTCATGCGTATAAACTTTTAAGCGATGAATGGTGACCCCGATGGGATTCAAACCCATGACCTTCAGAACCGGAATCTGACGCTCTATTCAGCTAAGCTACAGGGCCATAAAATAACAAAAAGATCTTTTCTAAATGAAAAGTATAACAAAGTTACATCATTTATTTAAGATAGCCAAAGCATTAGCACGCTTTTATAAAGATAATGATGTCATTCCTCATTTCTATGGGGAATGACATCATTATAATAACTTGTATGAGTTATGGATGGCTTTCAGCCAGTAATTATGAAAGTCCCTCTATCTCTCCATTGACGATATCGATATGCTCTGCCTGTGGATGGAGTGGCAGTCCAGGCATACGCATGATGTCGCCTGCGATGGCTACGAGCATCTCGGCACCACTATTGATGACGAGGTCACGGATGGTAAAGGTGAAACCTTCGGGCACGCCATATTTCTTGGCATCATCAGAGAATGAGAACTGGGTCTTGGCTATGCAGACAGGATATTTCTCCAGTCCGAGGTCGCGTGCGCGCTGTATCATCTTCTGCGCAGCCTTATTGAAGACCACCTTGCCAGCACCATAATAATTCTTTGCCACCTTCTCTATCTTCTCCTCGATGGTGTCTTCGTCATTATATAAATATGTGAGAGGTTTGCTTGGGTTCTCCTCTATGGTCTTTGCCACGAGTTCTGCCAACTGCACTGCTCCTGCGCCACCTTCACAGAATGCATTATTCTCAGCAAATCCTACGCCTACCTCTGCGCAGTGCTTTGCCACGAGTTGCATTTCTTCGTCAGTGTCGAAGGCATAACGATTGAAGCACACGACTACGGTCTGACCAAACTTCTGCAGATTGTGTATATGGCGGTCGAGATTCTTAAATCCTTCGGTCAGTCCCTCTGCGTTTGGCTTCTTGATGTCTTCCAATGCCACTCCTCCGTGCATCTTGAGTCCCTGTGTGGTAGCCACGAGGATGGTGAGCGATGGCTGGAGACCTGCCTTACGGCACTTGATATCCATAAACTTCTCTGCTCCGAGGTCAGCACCGAAGCCTGCCTCGGTGATGCAATAGTCGCCGAAGGTAAGGGCTGTCTTGGTGGCTATCACCGTGTTGCATCCATGTGCTATGTTGGCAAACGGGCCACCATGCACAAAGGCGGGAGTATTCTCAGTGGTCTGCACGAGGTTAGGATTGAGAGCATCACGCAAGAGCACGCAGATGGCACCTGCCACACCAAGGTCTTTCACATAGAATGGTGTGCCGTCAATCTTGATACCGAGAAGGATATTTTCTATTCTACGTCTGAGGTCAGCCTCATCCTTGGCAAGGCAGAGGATGGCCATAATCTCTGAAGCTGGAGTGATGTCAAATCCGCTTTCACCCGTCACGCCATTGGTCTTGGCGCCAAGTCCAGTCACGATATATCGCAGATTACGGTCATTGACATCAAGCACACGCTTCCACAGTACCTCTTTGAGAGCGAAGCCCTCGTCACGATGCTGATAGATATAGTTGTCCATCAGTGCTGTGATCATATTGTGTGCAGACGTGATGGCATGGAAGTCGCCAGTGAAATGGAGATTAATCTTATCCATCGGCAGCACCTGTGCATATCCGCCACCAGCAGCACCGCCCTTCATGCCGAAGCAAGGACCGAGAGATGGTTCACGCAGAGCAAGCACGGCTTTCTTACCGACGCGATTGAGACCGAGAGCCAGGCCTATGGAGACAGTGGTCTTGCCGATGCCAGCCTTGGTCGGGGTGATGGCAGTGACAAGTATCAACTTGTGTGCAGCCACCTTCTCCTCATCGATGGAAGTGTGTGGAACTTTAGCGATATACTTACCATATGGTTCGAGCAGGTCAGTGCTGATACCTGCCTTGGCTGCCACATCAGCAATAGGCAGCAGTGTCGATTCGCGTGCAATCTCTATGTCGGTTTTCATAATCTAATAAGTTTAATGACACAAAGTTAATAAATTATGGTTATAAACTGAAAGATTATGCCGTAATTAACTGTTGGATGAGCGCAATGCAGGCGTTAGGTAATTACTTTTCGGTAGAACTACCGATTTAGAAGAATGGGAGAGATAGGGCAAACCACATCTTTTAGGTATTGTGTCACAAAGGTAAAGGATGTAACTTTGCACTTGTAAAATAAGCAGTTGCACTAAGAATAATAAAAGTGCAAACTGCTTACAAGTTGACCCATAATGTTTTTTAGTATTTAAAATAAATTCAGGCTCGCTGTGAAGCGCGCCTGTTATTTTATTGTAGTAGTTGGAATCATTTATTGTGATTACCAGCGTCATTTATT
>CAVABU010000001.1:0-17715 GCA_963586965.1 Gemmiger formicilis | reverse complement strand
GGGAAGACAGTTGGCGAAGAGACGATGCCCTCGGATAGGACGATGTCGCCACCATCATAATTGTGCACTATGCGTGCTTTCACATTCTCACCTGAAGCATCGGGCGACGTGTCGTAATGGGATATAAAACCGATGGTAGGCACCTCGCTCTTCTTCCTGTTGCCTAGCAGAGTGGCATATATATAGCCTTTGCTATCCATCTCCACATCTTCCAGACCTTCATCCTTGAGTTCCTCACAGAGATATTTAGCAAAGTAGAGTTGCTTCTCAGGAGTGGAGGGGACGGTGTCGGAGTCTTCGCGAGACTGAGTATCAAATTTGGTGTAGTTTATGAATCTTTCGGTCAATTCCATAGGCTTAATACCATTTTACAGCATTTGAGTATCCGCTGCGCTTGTCATACTTCAACACGTCAGTGAGTGTGGCAGCATTGCATCGGAAAGAGAAATTATAACTTGTGTAAGGCGCAAGCACCATCGAGCATGACATGGAGAAGCAGTGCAGGTCACGCTGCAGGGACGCCGTTGTCATACTTATCTTCTTGTTTTCAAAGTCGTAGCCTGAGGAGAAACTGATGTTCCATCCTTCTGCAAGGCGCAAGTTGCCTGAGACATTCATCGTCTGAGAGAACTTATAAGGATAGCGCATCGATTTGGTATTAAATTTACCAGAGGTATTCTCACGCATAGTGATACCATAACCTATGGTAAGCGACCATGGCATGGAGAATGGCATATAGCCGTCTTCATCAACCTCTGCCTTACCCGCTTTCTTATTCTTGCGCTGGAGACCCTTCTGGGCATTTATCATGTCGTCATCGATATTTGACTCCACATCGGTGTCCATACCTTCATCGTCTTCCATGTCGCCTTTCTTCTTGTCAGTGTCATCGTCGTCGCCCTTTCCAAACCATTTCTTGAGTTTCTCAGGATTGAGGGTCAGAGAGATGTTTTGCGATGTACCAGTGAAACGTCCGAATCTACCATAACTCCACTCAGTACGATTACCGATATATGGTTTGCCATTCTCGTCGAGTTCATAAGCGTAAGTGGCAAAGACCGCGTTCATATTGAAGGTGTAGTTCTTGCCGAGTTTGAGTCGCAGACGTGTACTAAGGTCACTCCACTGTTTGGTGGTAGCCGCCAAGTTGTATGACATCGTGGCACCAAGATTGTCTATGATGCTCACCTTCTTGATACCCGTAGAGTCTTTGTCTGACTTGACCTTCATCTCAAGGTTGTTGTCCACAGAGAATGATATCGATCCTGTCTTTCCTCTGCCAGGCACGCCATATAGAGAGTTAGCATAAGGAGAATACTCCACAAGGCTCACATTGCCATCGGCATCCGTCTTCTGGTAAGTTTCATAATATCCATAGCGCGAAGCACTGAAGTCTGGTGCATAACTGATGCTCACCGATGGAGTGATGACGTGGCGTATCTTCTCTATAGGGAAGTTCTTACCGAGGATGCGTTTGTTGGGTATGAATGTACCATAGAGTTTTGTAGACATCGACAGGGCCAGATTCCAGTTGTACACATTGTAGAATCCATACAGTGTATCCACCACCTCCGTCTGATTAGTATCATCCCATGACCGTTTCACCTTATTCATATATGTGCGGTCGGTGAATGAGAACGAAGGGTTCACATTGATATAATCAAACAGTGTGAAGTTACCACTGATAGGTATGGAGTGTTGCCATCCGTTGCGCCAATCTTTGAGTAGATTGGAGTGCATGAGTTTGCTTTCCTTGCCAGAGAAGGAATTGGAGATATGTCCCGTATACGACATGGAAATCTTCTCATACCAGCGTTCTTTGCCTACGGCATTCTTGCGCTTAAACGGATAGAAGCGCGAGATACTGATATTAAGGTCGGGCAATGTCATAGCTATCGACGAGTCACGCATATTCTGCGAGAGGTTTGCCGTGGAACTGAGGCTAAGTCCTATGCTCGAGAATGCTGTGCTCCAACTGACGGATGATGTACGTGTACTCTGTGTCAAAGACTGTGGATTGTACATCGAGTTGAGGTTGTTGCGCTCGTAAGATGAGGTGGCAAAGTTGACGCTTGCCGACAACGAACTGTAAGGGTTTGCCTTGGAGTCCTGGCGGTGTGACCACTGCATCTTAAAACTCTTGGTTTGTGTAAAGTCTGGCATACCCTTCTCACTCGTACGGCTATCCTGGAAACTGAAGAGGAACGTACCGTTGTACTTGTATCGCTTCCTATAGTTGGATGTCGCAGTTATTCCCCATGAACCTTTAGTATATATTTCACCTATGAGTTTGAGGTCCATCTTGTCGCTTATGGCAAAATAGTAACCACCATCACGCAGATAGAAACCTCTGGAAGACTCGTCACCATAGGTAGGCATAATAAATCCGCTGGAGAAGTCCTTGGTAAAGGGGAAGAAACCATAAGGCACTGCAAGTGGCAACGGCACATCAGCCACGACGAGATGTGCTGGACCAAAGACCACATCCTTGCCTGGACGCAACTTGGCACGTGATATCTTCAGATAGAAGTCTGGATGCTCGGCATCGCAAGTGGTGTATCGTCCGTGCTGTAGGAATACGTCACCATCAGCATTGCGCTTAGATACCTCGCTTTGCATGTATCCTTCCTGCTGTTGGGTGACGACGTTGCGTATGATACCTTTCTTTGTCTTATAATTGAATGACATGGTGTCGCTCTGATACGTATCCTGTCCCAACTGGAAAACAGGCGTACCAGAGAGTTCGGTCTTCGTGGTGTCAGCCCACACACCAGTGGCATGCACCATATTTTGCTCCATGCTCATGTCCACCTTCTCGGCAGCAAGGTCCATATTCTGATATTTCACCTTTGAATCACCAAAGAGGTAGGCTTTGCGTGTGGATGCGAGATACACCATGGAGTCTTTTGACTCATAATGCACAGGCGACTCTATGCCATTAGCCTTCTTCCTATTGATAGAATCCTTCCTTATACTGTCATCAATGGCTTTATTATGAGCATCAATGGCTTTTTGTATGGAGTCAGAGAGCAGAGCGTCAAGAGAATCCATCGGTTCTACTTCTGCTATAGTCTTCTTATGTGTAATGGTGTCGACACTATCGCGGTCAGCCACCACAGTGTCCGTGCCGAAAAGTCTGCTAAGTGCAGACACGCTACGTCCGCCTGCCGCCACAAAGGCCACAAGCATCAGCATCACCAACAGCGCGGAATGTCTTTTCATTTGAACAATTCGTGTAGATCGAGAAAACGTTTTTCAGAATCGGCACCAAACCTACGCATCGAGGCAAGAGCCTTGTCAAATGACTTCTCTTCTGTCAGATGCGTCTTTGAATAAAATTTGTCGGCATAGCAGACAAGTTTTTCCTCCAATGTCTCAGGCAACAGGTCTATATACGGAAGTGGTAAGTCCTGACTAACTATATCTTCCGCTGTCAGTCCTGCTCCTGTGTGTCGTTCGCACACACGAGCATAGGGTTCGATCTCATCTTGAGTCATCCCCCACTCCGCCGCATGCTCACGGAGCATTATTCCTCCGCATAGTCCATGACGCAGATATGGCTCTGTGCCATAACATTCTATCTTGGGCGCATCACACATCACGATGCCTATATCGTGAAGCATGGAGGCATCACGTACAAAGGTGGTATCGAGGTGCAACTCGGGATGCTTCGTGGCTATCACGAGAGCCTTTTCTGCCACCAGCCTACTATGCGTCAGGAGAATGGAACGCAATGCTCCATTCTCCCCGCTATAGAATTTATCTATTATAGTATCTGTCCGCACCAATAAATCAATGCTTACAATAGATTATTAATGTTCACGCTCAATATAGGCGATGACGTCACCCTTGTGCACCTTAGCGCCTTGCTTTGCGTTGATTTCCACAAGTTTGCCACCAAGAGCTGCTGGTACAGTGAGAAGTTCACCCCATGTAGCCTGCATATGGCAGAATACATCACCCTCAGCATATTCTTTGCCGATGTATGGTTCTACGGATGTAGCGCATTCGCCGTCACCATTCACCTCCCAAAGTATCTGGCCATTGCATGGAGCCACGATAGCATCAGCCTTAGCGTGCTTGAATGCAGCAATCTCCTCAGCGCTCATCTTTGTACCGAGAGCAGCATCCTTTGCCTTCTGTAGGTCAGCGAGGAAGTTCTTCTTCGCCTGTCCACTCTTGTAGTTGCGATACTGCTCTGGATGCATAGCCAACTCAAAGAGTTCTTCATCATCCTTACCATACTCCCAACCGTTCTCATCCATCTCCTTCTTGAATTCATCAAGATTGTTAGGATAGAATGTATGTGGGTCAGCATCCACAAACTCGCGTCCCTGTTCCTTAGCAAGTGCCACAATCTCTGGAGCAATCTCGCCTGGCACCTTACCAGACTTACCGAGAATCATACCCCAGATAGAGTCGTCCATCATGACATAGCGACCCTTGCCCTGCTCCATGGTAAGGAGGTTGAAGAGTGCGATGTTCTTGGTGTACTGTGAGAAAGGAGTTACCAACGGTGGGTAACCTACTCTTGGCCATACATACTCCACCTCATTAAACAAAGCCACGAGCATATCGTCATTGCTGAGTTCTGGTTCGCCCTTCTTCTTTCTGAGGTTATTGATAACACCCTGGATACCGCCAAGGTCAGCCATCATGGATCCCATCATACCGCCAGGCAGACCGCATCCGAGGAGGAGCGAAGACATATGCTTGTTGGCAGGATTAATGAAGTAACCGAGCCACTCATCGATGAATTCCTGTGTAAGAGAACGAGCCTTCATGTAGGCATTCATATTGATCTCTGGAACATCGAAACCAGCATCAGCCAACATGGCTCTCACGGAGATAACATCTGGATGAACCTTACCCCAAGATATTGGTTCCATAGCAACATCTATGATATCAGCACCATTGCGACACACCTCAAGCATTGAGGCAAGCGACATACCAGGACCACAGTGTCCATGATATTCAATAATCACTTCTGGGTGCTTATCTTTGATAGCCTTAGTCAACTGACCAAGGAATGCAGGACGACCTACACCAGCCATATCCTTCAAGCAGATTTCCTTTGCACCAGCCTCTACGAAGATGTCAGCCTTGGCTGAATAGTATTCTACAGTGTGTACTGGAGAACTGGTGATACAAAGTGTAGCCTGAGGTGTCATGCCTGCCTCTGCAGCCCATTTGATAGATGGGATAATATTGCGCTCATCATTGAGACCGCAGAATATACGGGTGATATCAACGCCCTGTGCATGCTTCACACGATACATCAACTGACGCACATCGTCAGGCACTGGATACATACGGAGGCCATTAAGACCGCGGTCAAGCATGTGTGTCTTGATGCCCACCTCATTGAATGGCTTACAGAATGCACGCACTGCATCGTTAGGGTTTTCGCCTGCAAGTAGATTGACCTGCTCAAATGCACCACCATTGGTCTCTACACGGGAGAAGCAACCCATCTCTATGATTACGGGAGCAATACGCTCCAACTGGTCTTTGCGTGGCTGGAACTTGCCAGAACTCTGCCACATGTCACGATAAACGAGACTGAACTGAATCCTTTTCTTCATATATGAATTTGAAATCCTATTTTTCTTGACATCCGCCTTGCGGACTTTCACAATCAGATGCAAAGGTAGCAATTTTCAATGACATAGCAACGCAGAACAGTTACACCTTAAACATTTTAACAGTTAATAGATTATAATTCTTGACTTCGTCTATATGTGGCATACATTAATTTTCGTACTTTTGCTATAGAGTAAATCACGATAAAACAAGATTTTCCATGCAAAAGAATATTTGCTTTGCTATAGCATTGACTACACTTCTGATAACCGCCTGCGGTAGTAAAGACAATAAAAATAAGACTGAAGAGAACGCGAATGACGCTCTTGAGGTGCTATCAGATGACAGAAACGTCTATGGACTTATGTGCGATGGCGCTGGCGACTCGGTGCTCTACCTCTTACCACCTGACGGTAGCAATCCTGTGAAATATTACATCTACAATGCGACACGCAGAGGCAGAATAATGGGAAATCCAGAGATAGGCGACTGGGTGTCCATCCTGCCCAACGAAAAGAATAAGTATGTGGCAGACATGGTGGTGGACTTGGAGGAACTGAAAGGTACATGGTGCTATAAGGTGATGCCGACACTGCGCAATAGCGATGACATGACGGATGCCACAAAGAAGCGTTTCATAAAGAGCATGCCTGACTCCATACGCGATGCATACTTCATACCGCGTGATTATGGATTTACGCTTAAGCGCAGATATATTGCTTCAGCAGTGGGTATGGTGAGACACTCTTCAGTGCTCGAAGACGAAAGCCCAGTGGAATATCCAGAGGTGCCATTTTATAAGGAGTGGCACATGTATAACGACAAACTTATCCTTGGACGCACCTTGCACTCACAAATGAGCATGACAACAAAAAACGGCAAACCGCAAAAGGAGGTTATTGTCAATGATACGGCAGACTTGCTAATGCTCAAGAATGACTCGCTTGTACTACGCTTCAAAGGCAACCGCAAGGTGGGCTACTACAGACTTAGTGACCCTAATGATGCCAATAAGGAGGCTATAAGAAAGGCGGAAGCAATAGCACAAAAGGCACAAGAGAAATTCCTTGAGAAGGATACTATCTCAAGCGAAAATGCAAAATAAAAAGGGGGCTCTATAGCAGTTGCAATTTTAGGAGGTACGGTGCCCTCGCCGTACCACGCAAGCAAGAGTCTTTCCATTTGAGATATTCTCCAGTGAGATGGTACGGCGAGGGCGCCGTACCTCCTAAGAAAACTACATATGAGTGGCAAAGCGCTGCTCTGCCAAAGTCTCATATTTCGTGCCAGGCATGCCATAATTAGCATATGGATGTATGGATATGCCTCCACGGGGAGTAAATAGGCCCGTCACCTCTATATATTTCGGCGACATCAGTTTTATGAGGTCTTTCATGATAATGTTGACGCAGTCCTCATGAAAGTCTCCATGATTGCGAAAGGAAAAGAGATACAATTTGAGACTCTTCGACTCCACCATCTTCTCTCCTGGTATATAACTGATGACAATCTCCGCAAAGTCTGGTTGACCAGTGATTGGACACAAGGAGGTAAACTCAGGACAATTGAATTTCACCCAATAGTCATTACCAGGATGCTTATTGACAAATGTCTCCAGCACCTCTGGGGCATAATCACTCTTATATTGCGTCTTGTTTCCTAGTTGACGCAATCCGTCATTTTCTCTATTCATATCAGATTTGATTTAATTTCAATGGATTATACGACACCACGTCGTCATAGACATCCGACTGGTCCATGCGCTTCACATATTTCACCACCTTGATGGTCACAGGTAGCACCACTATCTCATATAGGGTCTTTGCCACCACCTGGGTCACCATCAGACCGAGCAATATGGTCCAGTCTACCTTTGGCGCGCCCTCGAAGATAAGCGGGAACAACCAAAATGCCAACGGAAAGAATATCAGCGAGTCAGCTCCCTCACCTACCACTGTCGACAGGATGGCGCGACAAGCAAAACGCAGATTAAACCGTCCCTTACCCCTATCTGCCAGTTTCATGACGCTCATCACCCACGCATTGAGGAATGAACCGACAAGGAAGGCTACAAAACTAGCTGCAGACACCTGAGGGGCAAAACCGAAGACTTCACGGAATGAGGCGTCCGCACCTTCGTTTATCGGAGGCAAGACACATGCCACAAGGCCAAGCATCACGACAAAGAAGTTCATCGCAAAACCCAACCATATGATGAAGCGTGCCTTACGGAAGCCCCACACTTCGGCTATGCAGTCGTTGAGGATATAAGAAACTGGGAACACTATAAATCCACAAGTGAGGTTGATATCACCATAGACGTGGAATAGTTTTGTTTCCAACAAATTGCTTGTTATCAAGCAGACACAGAAAAGCATGCCCATTACTACAAAGGGCACGCTTAGTTTTTCTTTTTGTTCGTTCATGACATAGTTTTAATTATAACGGGAGGTGCTCTACTACTCCCTCAATAAATTTATTTCTCTTCTTCTGCAGTCTCTTCAGCAGGTGCTGTAGCAGGAGCGAAGGTAGCCTCAAAGTCAGTGTATCCGTTCTCTACGAGAATGTTATACCACTGGATGAGTTTCTTGATATCAGAGTCACGCACACGGTCGCGGTCATAGTCAGGCAACACCTCTGCGAAATATGTGTGGAGTTGCTCAGAAGAACTCTTCTTATAATCTATAGAACACTTCTTCTTGTCCTCCTTCTCGCACATGCTCTTGAGCACTTTCCAGAGTTCGATATCCTCCTCATTAGTATACATTGCTATGTCACCGAGTGATGTCACGCGGTCAGAAGCAAAGACTGGAGTTCTCTTCTTTGATGCGTCAATAGATTCCACGATAAGGCTCTTGTTGCCACGGTTAACCAGTTTATAGAGACCTGGCTTACCGGAAATTGAGAGTATTGTTTCCATTATATTCGTTTAATTTGTTTGTTTACGTTAATCATCAATTCACGGAGTTGGAGTGTCACGTCCTTAGTTCCGTCATTCACTATTTCAAAGTCAGACCTGCTGACCTTTTCTTCCTGCGTCATCTGACGCTCTATCCATTCGAGGGCACGCTCACGCGAAAGATTGTCACGAAGCATGACACGTTGTATGCGCACTTCCAAGGGCGCCGTCACGCACACCACATAGTCGAAGTCTACCCTTTCATTGAATTTACTTTCAAAGAGTATGGCGCTCTCCAACCACTGGTAACCCGACTTCTTGTAATCCTCTGCCACGGCTGGATGCACTATGGAGTCAATCTTTGCTGCATTGGCTTCCGATGCCACTATAAAGCGCGACAGTGCAGCCTTATTAAATCTCCCACCCTCAAAGAGGTCAACGCCTACAGCATCACTAAGTTGCGCTTGCAATTCTCGTGACGTACGAATCAGCCTTTTGGCGGCAGCGTCACAGTCATAGACATCTATGCCAAAGTCGCAAAGCAGACTGCAAACGTAAGATTTACCACTTCCTATGCCACCTGTAAGAGCTATATTCATATGAGGGACATCCTTTTGCAGATTAGTTTTCTATCAGATAATCCACCTCGTCAAACTCCAGTGAAGCCTTTGCCAAGCCTTTTGGTTGTATGGCGAGTCGCAGTGGGCACTTGTCGCTATTGGCACGGATATTCTTGTAGTCGAGTTCTACGCGGAATTGGTTTGCGTTCACACTTTTATATTGTGAAGCGCCGACACTGAACTTCACCTTCACCCTTGACGGGAAAGTGCGCACATTGATATTATCCGGCATATTGACAATGGTGATTGGCACGTCCACCGAACCCTCAGTGAGCACATCCGGATAGAGATCCACCTTCACCTTTTGAGGTGTTATCCTTGCACCTTTTATCGGTTTCAGACTGACATATCTGCTGACAGCATCATCAAAGTTGTGCACGCGCAGACGCTCCGATATCACATAGTTGATACTATCGAGCTTTTCCTTAGAGGAATAGACCGTCACCTTCTCAGGCACCACCTGCACGTGTGCCAGATAGTGGTCAGACGCTGGCACGATGTCAGCATCAAGACGCACGGACACCTTCTTTGCCATGCCGTGGCAATAGTCCACCTCTATGCGGTCTGGCTTCACCGACGTGACAGTAGTCGAAGCATACATCTGGCGCTTCACCACTCGCAGCAGTTCGGAAGAAGAGATGACATACTTCTCACTCTGTTTCGACACCGACGGCACACTTATCGTGATAGGTCTTATCTTTCCGCCATAGAGATACTGCATGACAGCATATCCCTTGTCGCGGATTGATATGCGCAGGGTGTCATCCACATTTGATGTTATGATGACATTCTTGGGGATATTTTCCACGCATACAGGCACAGCCACCTCACAATCATAGTTTTCATTCATCGCCGTAGACAACCAGAATAGGCCGCTAAGCACAAGGAAGACCATGAAGGTAAGCAGACTACGCCTTGGACGCAGGATGAACAGTGTCTGTTTACTTATTTTGCATATCCTGGACAGCAGCGAAAACATAGTTCTTGTCCACAGTTATGACAACGCCGGAAGCCACTTCCAGCTCTACCTTTCCAGTTTCATGATTAATGCTTCTCACCTTACCATACACGCCACCACCAGTGACAACCTCAGTACCCTTCTCTATAGAGTTTTGGAAAGTACGGATAGCCTTCTGGCGCTTCTGCTGTGGACGTATCATAAAGAACCACATTATCACAAATATTGCTACCATCATGAGCAACATGCCCATGCCACCACCTTGTCCGGATTGAGTAGCTGTAAGAATCATTTCAGTCATAATAATTATATCTTGTTATAGTTGTTTCATTATCGTACCATTCTCTATCAACGCACGCGCGAGAGTATCGAGTATGCCATTGATAAATGATGCACTGCGTGGCGTACTATAAGCCTTAGCCATCTCCACATATTCATTTATGGTGACGCTCGCAGGTATCTGAGGGAACTCCATCAATTCGGCGATGGCTATCTGCATGATGACGATATCCATGAAAGGCATACGGCTCAGTTTCCAGTTGTGCGAATACTCTTCCATATATTTCTGATAGTCTTCGGCATTGGTGATAGCCGCACGTATCAGATTAAGAGCGTAGTCTTCGTCAGCCTCATCCTTATATTTTGGTAGCAGAGCCTGCTGCTCCTTTTTTTCTGGATTAAAGCGCTTGATGGTCTTTATCACAAATGAGTCCACGATATCCTTGTCATCATTCCAATAGAGCGACTTATCCTCAAGCAGAAGCGACAGGTCATCATTATTTTCTATCACCTGCTTATAGAGTTTGCGCCACACTTCGCGGTCTGCATCATAAGAGTCGTCAGCAGATTCGTTATATTGTTTGTAGGTTTCGCTCTGCTCTATGATGTTGCATATCTTTCTCACGAATTCTATGTCTTCCTTCCAGGAAATCTTTTCTGCCTCCTTATACTGCAGCAACTGCTCATTCTCTTCAAGTTGCACGGCAAAGCGATTGTATGCAAACTTTGGCATGACAAACTCCTCGCCTTCACGCTGAGCCTTGGCAGCCTGCATCTCATAGCGGAAGCGCTCCTCTTGTGTCACAGCCACTATCAAGTCAAGCAAGAGATTATACATACGATAAGCCCTTGACAGACTCAGCGTCAACTCTTTCTCCAATGTACTCATTGGCTTGCCACCGCTCATATAGTATGCATAGACAAGCTGTACCACCTTAATTCTAATAAGTTCCCGATTAATCATTCTCTAATAATTAACGTCTTGACGTATGAAAAATATCATTGCAAAGGTAGTGGTTTTCCCCGTAGTATGCAAGTACGGCGCGTGCATTTATTCTTTTTTATCGTAATCTTTGCATATCTCGGCAAAATGCAGTAACTTTGCACCTGCTTTATTTGCAAAGCCTCAGTGTGATGGCGGATTAAGCATCAAGATTATCAACAACTTAATTTAGAGTAACACAAATGAAAGAAATTACTATCAAAGGTACAAAGCGTACAGAGACAGGTAAGAAAGCTTCTAAGGAGCTTCGTAAGCAGAACCTCATTCCTTGCAACATCTACGGTGAGGCAAAGGACGCTAACGGCAACCCTGTAGCAGAGTCTATCACTATCCCATTCACAGAGATCCGTAAGGCTGTCTACACTCCTGACGTGCTCGTTTGCACTCTCAACATCGATGGCACAGAGCGCAAGGCTGTCATCAAGGAGCTCCAGTTCCACCCAGTGACAGACGCTCTTCTGCACGCTGACTTCCTTGAGATCAATGAGACAAAGCCTATCACTATCGGTATCCCAGTAAACCTCGTAGGTCACGCTCAGGGTGTGCGCGATGGTGGTCGCATGAGCCTCTCTATCAGAAAGATTGCTGTTAAGGCTCCTTACACAGCTATCCCTGAGAAGCTTGACGTAGACGTAACTGCTCTGAAGATTGGCAAGTCTATCAAGGTAGGCGAACTGAGCTATGAGGGCATCGAGCTTGCTACAAGCAAGAACGTTATCGTTTGCTCCGTTAAGATGACTCGTGCCGCTGCTGCTGCCGCTGCTGCTGCTGCCGCTGACAAATAAGTCTGGCCCGACATTACTAAGGCACACATAAGAAACAATACTGAGCCAGTCTCTCCTTGAGGCTGGCTCTTTTTTTTACATAAACACTATGGACAAATATCTTATTGTAGGACTTGGCAATCCTGGGGCGGAATATCACGAGACGCGCCACAATGCTGGATGGATGGTGCTCGATGCATTTGCCGCCGAGGCTGGAGTGACATTTGAGGACAAGCGCTACGGATTCGTGGCGGAGACATCGCTGAAAGGCAAGAAACTCTTTCTGCTCAAACCTACCACATACATGAATCTCAGTGGCAATGCCGTCAGATACTGGCTCAACAAGGAGAACATCGACGAGAGTCGTCTGCTCGTCATCGTTGACGACCTCGCCTTACCTGTGGGCAAGATGCGACTCAAGGGCAACGGATCTAATGGTGGCCACAATGGACTGGGTCACATACAGCAACTCATCGGTGAGAAATACGCACGACTGCGCATAGGCATAGGCAATGACTTCAATCGCGGTGGTCAGATAGACTGGGTGCTGGGGAAGTTTACTGATGAGGAGCGACAGACCTTGCAACCATGCATTGACACTGCCATAGAGGAGATAAAGTCGTTTGTACTGCAGGGTATAGACCGCACAATGAATCTATTCAACAAGAAATAATCCTACGCACCTATGGCAGAAATGAAGATAATCAACCAGGCTCGACTGGACCGTTGGCTGTGGGCGGCACGCATCTTTAAGACTCGCACCGTGGCAGCCAATGCTTGCAAGAATGGTAGGGTCACGAAAGGCAACGTCAACCTAAAACCTTCGTCGCTGGTAAAGATTGGGGATGTCATCTCGGTGAAGAAACCTCCTATCGTCTATTCGTTTAAGATAAAGAATTGCATCGAACAGCGTGTAGGTGCCAAACTCGTGGCACAGGTGTATGAGAATGTCACCGAGGCAAAGCAATACGAACTGCTGGAGATGTCACGCATAAGCGGATTTGTGGACAGGGCGAAGGGCACTGGACGACCCACAAAGAAGGAGCGACGTGCGCTCGACACCTTTGCCGAACCGCTTACATTCGGATTCGACGAAGATGAAGACTATGATGAATTCGACTTTGATGAGTAACAAAAAATCTCCGCCCCTGCTTTTGGGACGGAGATTTTTTTATTACCTTGGACCACCAAAGCCTCCTGGAGGCGGGAATCCGCCAGGCCCGCGACCACCGCGATCTCTTCCTCCACGCCTGTCATCTGGAGGTCCCATGCGGTCATCACCAGGTCCTCGGCGTCGATCTTCGGGCGGTCCCATATGTCGGCGCGAGTCTTTATTACCCATCAGATTAAAGCGATATACCACGTGTAGCATGGCATAGGAATTTATTGAGTTGTACTCCGTGTCACGGCGCATCATCTCATTGATAGTACGCGAGAAGTTGCTTTGGTTGTGGAGGATGTCATAGAACTGTAGGATAACGCTAAGATTCTTGTATTTGAGGAAGTTTTGCGATATCTGCGCATTCCACACAAACTCATTTGTATTGAGTGACTTGTCGCTATATCCTCGACGACTCTTCATATGAGCATCGGTGGATATTGCCATATTCCAAGGAAACTTCACACTCACATTGGCTCCATAGGAGAATGCCCACGTATTGAGGTTGGCATCAGGATTGAGCAGATTGGATGACGTGGTGTAGTTAATGGATCCGTCTGGCTCCACATTGAGCCAGTCGTTGCGGAAACTCAGTGCTAGCCTATCGCTGATGTTATGCACACGGGTGATATTCTTCTGCGAACTGGCATTCACCGCCGTGCTGACAAGTCCTACATTATTATTATATGAGTAGCCGATGTCGTTACTTACATTCCACAATGCCATCGTGTCGATAGCCAGACTGTAGTTGGCATTGACATTGGCGCTCCAGTTACCATTCACATTGTCACGCATGGTGGTGCGGGCACCTGTCTCGCTATTGTAGATGACACGTTGTGCCGTCTGATTGCTCACTGTGCGGAAACCTCCATTGACGGCTATCACCTGGTAGTGGTTGCGTATGAAGTTATTGTAGTTGAGGTTAAACTCATTCGTAAATGATGGTTTAAGACCTGGATTACCGATAGATATATTCATCGGGTCGGTGTTGTCAGTGATCTGCACCATGTCTGCCATAGATGGTTGTGAGGTGGTACCACGATAATTAAACCTCAACTGATGGTCGCGACTGAAATAGTAGCGGAAATCTGCTGTAGGTGTGATATTGATCACATTGCGTGTGGTGTCCGTCCTATGTCCGAGATACTTCTGCACGAAGTTGCTTCGTTGCGGTTGCACGAAGACTCCCACATTAAAGTTATAGTTGTCGCGCACACGGCGGAATTGGAGTTCGATCTCGTGATTGTCATTACGATATTCCGTAAAACGGCTAAGGCTCTCGTCCTCATAGTTTTCGTAGTCAGCATTGAGATATGTGCCCCAACTGCGATACACTGGTATCTTGCTGATGCCGAGCGATGCCAGGAGATTCACATAGTTGGGATCCAACTGTGTCAGGTCGCTGAAGTCATACGTGGCACGGTCACTCTTGGAGTAACTGTGATTATATTTGTAAGACAACTGCAGGTAAGTGCGGTCTGCTATGGGTTCGCTATAGCCCACCTCCACCTTGTAACTCCACTTTGTCGAAGGAGTCACATTATAGCGGTTGATGCTATAGTCTTGTCCCGTCACCTGATATAGTTTCACATTGTTGGTAGAGAAATTCTTGCTGTCGGATGTCTGATAACTGCCCGTAGCACTCAGGGTGATGTTGCGTCCGCGACTATTGAGTTTTCGGTTATACTGCGCCCATCCCTTCACTTTCTTGGAAGATCCATAGGAAAGCGAACTCGATGTATTGGAGTTTTTCGCCAACCCGAGTTGGTTCATGACATCTATCTCATTGAGCGGGTCGGAGGTGTATTCATATGGATCGGAATCAAATGTGGCTGAACCCGAACCCGAACGGCCATCATTGTCGGAATAACTGAATGATGGGCGAAACATCACGTTGGTCATCGTGTCGGGTGTCCACTCGAGTCGCATCTGCGCATTCCAACTCTTGTCCTTGCTATACGCTTGGGACAGGCTATTGGAGAAACTCTTGTTGCCGATGACGAAACTCTCGCTCGAAGACTTAGTCAACTGATCTGAGGTGTTATGATTCCAACGCACGGATCCGTCCACCTTGAGTTTGTCGGCTTTCTCATAGTTGAAGTTCACTCCCACCATATTAGATGTATTGAGACCATTGCGTCCTCTGCCGAAGCCACCGCCACGACCACCAAAACCAGCATCGTTGACATTATTAAAATTGCCGAATGACATCATGCGGAAGTCATCCTTGAATAGTCCGAGCATCAGTCGCTCGGCATATCTGTCATGCGTGCCGTAGGCTGCGTCGATATTGCCAAGCACGCCCTTATTCATACCCTTCTTTATGGAGAAGTCGAGTGTCATTTCCTCTTCTCCATCAGCGATGCCAGTGATGCGCTCCCTATCGCTCTTTTCACGATAAGCCTTCACCTTCTCCACAATGGATGTAGGCAGATTCTTGAGAGCCGTCTTGGTGTCGCCAGTCATAAACTCCTTGCCGTCCATCTTTATCTTGTTGACGGTCTTACCGTTGATGGTGACATTGCCCTCATCATCCACGGATGCGCCAGGGAGAAGTTTTACTAGTTCCTCTATCACCGAACCCTCGGGTGGGCTATAGGCAGCACTATTATACACGAAGGTGTCCTTCACCATCGTGACCTTCAGAGCCTGCGCCGTGGCTGTCACCTCCTTGAGCATGACAGCATCGCCCGACATCTTTATGTCACCCATATTGAGATCGTGATCATCGGCTATGACTATGTTTTTCACGGCAGTGACATAGCCCACGCTGGATATCTTCAGCAGATATTTGCCGTTGTCGGGAGCCTTTAGCATAAAGGCACCATTGTCTGCCGACACAGTGCCACCCACGTAGGTACTGTCGCTTCGCAGCAACTGCACTGCCACCTGACCTAATGGTTCCTTAGTCTCCTTGTCTGAAAGTTTGCCCTTGATGGTGCGGTCCTGCGCCATCATGGTGAGCGACACCAGCATAAGCAGTGTCATCAAGAAAAATCGTCGTCTAATAAAAAACATCTACAACTTATAGGGTTAGTTACATTTCTTTTGACGCATGAACAAGCCATAAGTTTAATCGTCAGAAGAAAAAAAACGTTGTCACAATGTTGCTCTTACATACAAAATCAAGTAACTTTGTATACCGTAAACCGCATAATGTGAACCACAATAACAATGAAAGCGATGCAAAAAGTTATCATATCCTCCGACTTGAAGAAAGACCTCAAGACAGCCGTGGACAATTGTCCTCACGACCGACTATTCATACTTACTGATGAGGTGACTCACCGTCTCTGCCTGCCTCTGCTGGCTGAATGCGAATACCTGAGCGATGCGCATGTCATCACCATACCATCGGGCGACACACATAAGACTCTTGACTCTGCCAGCCTCGTATGGCAGGCTCTGCAGACGCACGGAGCCACACGTCACTCGCTGATGATAAATCTCGGCGGTGGCATGGTGACCGACCTTGGAGGATTTGCCGCTTCATGCTTCAAGCGTGGCATAAAGTTTATCAATATCCCCACCACTCTGCTTGCCATGGTGGATGCCTCGGTGGGTGGAAAGACAGGAGTAAACTTTGGTGGACTGAAGAATGAGATTGGTGTCTTTAATGATTCCGATTATGTGATACTCTCTACTGATTTCCTGCGCACTCTTGACTCCGCCAACCTGCTGTCGGGCTATGCTGAGATGCTCAAGCACGGACTTATATCTAATGAGAAGATGTGGGCTGAACTCGTCAACTACGATCTCCACAATCCTGACTACGCTCTCCTGAGCCGCATGCTTGCCGACTCTGTGCAGGTGAAGGAGCGCATCGTGGCAGAAGACCCTCATGAGCACGGCATACGCAAGGCTCTCAATGTGGGCCACACTGCTGGTCACGCCTTGGAGTCTTGGTCTATGCGTCACGATTGCCCCATACTGCACGGCTATGCAGTGGCTTTCGGCATCATCGTGGAGTTGTATCTCTCAGTGACGAAGACTGGATTTCCTACGGATAAGATGCGACAGACGGTGCAGTTTATCCGTTTCAACTATGGCACGCTGGGTATCTCATGCAATGACTATAACGAACTGCTGGAACTGATGACGCACGACAAGAAGAATACGGCGGGTATCATCAATTTCACTCTGCTGCATGATATCGGTGGCATCGAACTCAATCAGACTGCCTCCAAGGAGGAAATCACCGAAGCGCTAGACTTCTTCCGCGAAGCATTATAAATAGTAGGCGAAGCGTCATGTAATATTGAAAGATGGTATTCTTAGTAGGCGAAGCGTCCTCGCTTTGCCCTCTTAGGAGGTACGGCGACCTCGCCGTACCAATCGCAAGATAGATTGATTACTCCTTCGAATATAGTTAGAAAGGTATAAAAAGATGACTTTGGTCTTTGGAGAAGGCGACTCCTATAACCGCACACCAGCTGGTGTGCGGCCGCAT